>JAJFVI010000191.1 GCA_021371895.1 Eubacteriales bacterium
CATTCCTGATGCCTCCTGTGACCTCGTCTTCACATGACTTCTCGAGATTTCTCGGGATGTCTTGAGAAGTCTCAAGGGGTTTGTCACAGTGTCTCATGGCTTCGGTGGTGCCTGCAAGGCGTGGGTTGGTTTGACGCTTACCATGCTCCGGCTCAATATAAAATCTGCTGAGGATACACATACAAAAACGTGTACTTCAATGTGTGCTTTCTGCAAGCGAAAACTGCCGAACCCTTGCGGATTCGGCGGTTTGATGTGGTGGAGGTGAGGGGAGTTGAACCCCTGTCCGAAAGTATGCCGGTCTGGTTTTCTCCGAGCGCATTCAGGGATTTAGGATTCCCCTCGGCATACGCCCCCTGACGGGCTTAGGCCTACGGTAGCTTCATATTACGGACGTCGCTGCAAAGCTTTAGCGCGCTCGTTCCCCACGTGAATGACGCCGATTACCAAATCCGTGGGCAGTCTGGATCGACGCACGGCATTAAGCCGCGAAAGCTAATTCGTTAGTGTCAGTTGTTTTTTTTCCCCGTTGTTGCGCGGTGCAGGGGCCGCGGCTCGCTTACCCGATCATCAAAAACTCCCGTCTAAACCGGAACACCCCCATGTTTAGGCCGCCTCAGGTTTACTCGTCGCGCCTGCGGCTAAAGGCGCGCTCGATGTCGCGCATCGCATCCTTATCAGCGGCTGCATCGCGCTTATCATGCAGCTGCTTTCCCTTGCAAAGCCCCAGCTCCAGCTTCATGTGACCGTCTTTCAGGTAGATTTTCAAGGGGATCAGCGCATACCCCTGCCGGCTCACCAGCCCCGCCAGCTTGCGAATCTCGCTTTTATGCATCAAAAGCTTTTTCGGGCGCAGCGGATCGTGGTTAAACAAACTGCCTTGCTCGTAAGGGCTTATATGCATCCCCTCGGCGTAAATCTCGCCGCCTCGAACCATGCAGAAGCTTTCCTTCAGGTTCACGCGTCCGGCACGAATGCTTTTCACTTCCGTGCCTTGCAGGCTCAGTCCGCATTCGTATGTTTCCTCCACGAAATACTCGTGGTAGGCTTTTTTATTTTGGGCGACGGACTTCACCCCTGTCGGCCGTGGCACGCTGTTACCCCCTTGTGGCGATACGTACGCACCCGTCTGGATGCGCACTGAGTATTATACCATAGTTCTTAGCGGTTGCAAAGAGGCGCGACCTGCTTTATAATAAGGGTTAAGGTTGAAAGGGAGGTGCGATTATGACCGCTGAGCCCATCCGCAGCATGGCCTTTGCAGCACGCCAGGCCGGTATATTGTTAAGCGCTTCCTCAATTGATCTGCGAAACGCGGCGCTATTGTCGATCGCGGATGCCATTCGCCGCCGCCTGCCGGAGATCATAGAGGCCAACGAGCGGGACGTCGCCAAGGCCGAAGCCGAACACCTCAGCGCGCCGCTGATCAGCCGCCTGCACTTTGGGGAGCAGAAGGCAAGCCGTGTCATCGATGGTCTCAAGGCCCTCGCGCTGCTGCCAGACCCGCTCAACCGCGTGCAATACGCCAGCGAACTGGCCGAAGGGCTCACCTTATACCGCACCACCTGCCCTATCGGCGTCATCGGCATCGTTTTTGAAAGCCGACCCGATGCGCTGGTGCAAATCAGCTCGCTATGCTTAAAAAGCGGCAACGCGGTGCTGCTCAAGGGTGGCCGCGAAGCCATGGAAACCAACGAGGCTTTGCAACAAGCCATTTTGGAAGGCACCCTCCATGCTGGGATTCCGGAAGGCTGGAGCCAGCTGCTGCATACCCGGCAGGATGTGGACGAGATGCTCAAGCAGGACGATTGCATCGACCTCATCATCCCGCGCGGCAGCAACGCCTTCGTGCATCACATTATGCAAAACAGCGCTATTCCGGTGCTGGGTCACTCCGAAGGAATCTGCCACGTTTACGTGGACGCTTCCGCCGATATTCCCGAGGCTGTCCGCATCACGGTGGACAGTAAAGCACAAAACTTATCCGTGTGTAACGCCGCTGAGACGCTGCTGGTGCATGCTGCCTGCGCCGACGTTTTCCTGCCCGCCGTGGCGGTTGCTCTGCGCGAGCGGGGCGTAGAATTGCGCGGCGACAAGCGCACGCGCGCGCTGATCGACTGCGTACCCGCGACGGAAGAAGATTGGCATACCGAATACCTGGACGCGATTCTGTCCATTAAAGTGGTCGATTCCCTTGAAGAAGCGATAACGCATATCAACAAGTACGGTTCCCGGCATACGGACAGCATCCTTTCCCAAGACGATGCAGCCATCGAGCAGTTTATGACGCTGGTGGACAGCGCGGATGTGTTTGCCAACTGCTCCACCCGTTTTTCGGATGGCTTTATATTCGGTTTCGGCGCGGAAGTCGGCATCGCCACGGGCAAAATTCACGCGCGCGGCCCCATGGGGCTGGAAGGCCTGTGTACCTACAAGTATAAGCTATACGGCCACGGCCAAACGATGGCAGATCTCAACGCTGGCAAGTTTTCGCTTACCCATCGCAAATTGGACACCGAGCGATAACCCTGTTCCTATATCAACGACCTGCGTTTTGCTGCGTTTGATTGGTACGGATTGCGAACGTGAAACGTAACGCGCTTTTTCTCCTTTCCTGCCCGAATATCCCGCGCAGCAGCCGCCAACGCATGGCCGCCGCGCCGTGAGGAACGCCCATGTTTACGATTCTGCCGCTGAATGCCGACAATCTCAACTGTTTCAATCAGCCGGATGCGCGTTTTCTGGCGAGTGAACGCATTCAGTTGCGTTTTACCCGCAAGGGTTTCCTGCCGGAGTACGCACCCCTGCCTTCCGCCGAATGGCGTACCGCCAAAGCGTTCCCCGCATCGGCGGAAACATTGTTAAATGACGAGAACGCCGCCGTCTACTTCGCTTTTTCAGAAAACAAGTGCGTTGGGCAATGCGTCGCGAAAAGCGGAGATCATCACCTGTGCGAACTGCTGGACCTTCGTACCGATAGCCGCCACAGGCGGCAGGGCGTGGCGACCGCGCTGCTCAGCGCCATGGAAGAGTGGGTTGCCACCCGTAGCTTGGCCGGCATCCGCGCCGAAACCTCCGACGATCAGCCAGCCTCCTGCCAGTTTTTTGAGCGCGCGGGGTTCACGCTGGGCGGTGTGGATATGCTCTGGCATCATTGCGACCCGGCGCAATCCGACCGCGCGCCTGCCATGCGGGAAAGCGTACTTGTTTTTTACAAATTCTTTTAGAGTGGAGTTGCCATAATGCGTCTGCAAAAATACCTGGCACTCAGCGGTGTGGCGTCGCGCAGGGCGGCGGAAAAGCTGATTGCCGAAGGCCGCGTAACCGTGGATGGCCAAACCGTAAGCGCTATGGGCGTTTCGGTAACGGACGAGCAAACCGTTTGCGTGGATGGCCGCACCGTACAGCCGGAGACGGAAAAGCATTATCTGATGTACCATAAACCGGCAGGCGAGGTATGCACCTCCAGCGATCCGGAAGGCCGCGTAACAGTGCTGGATAAATTTAAGGATTATCCCGTGCGCCTCTACCCCGTCGGTCGGCTGGATTATGACAGCGAAGGACTTTTGCTGCTCACCAACGATGGAGAGCTGACCGAGAAGATGCTCCACCCTTCCAAGGAAGTGGAAAAGGCGTATCTTGCGCGTGTCAGCCATCAGGTGACCTTGGAGGAAGCAAAGCAGTTGGAGCATGGGGTGATGGTGGACGGCCGCCTCACCAGCCGCGCC
>JAJFVI010000198.1 GCA_021371895.1 Eubacteriales bacterium
TCCGTTGCCTTATGGTATCCTGTACCCGACCCATTCCTGTCACCTCGGTTGCTTTTGTTGTGTGCAACCTCATTGTACCTGACGTGACGGGTTTGGGTCATTATCCGTCCCGGGGGCGGCAATTCATTTTACAACTTACCGTTCCACCGCGCTTGGGAGCGCAGGTTGGAAACGCCTTCTGTGCGCACGTAATCGCTGTGGCACGCCTGGGGAGGCCACGGGCGGAAACAACACGGCCGGCGGTCACGGGAGGGTATACGAAAGCACAATTTTATGGTAGAATATCCATGATATAAGATGTAGTGCAGAAATGAAAAACGAATACCCGGCCTTTGGTAGCCTTCGGAGGCATGGGGTTTTCCGCGCCTTTGGCATTCTCTGGTAAACACGGTGACACAATACGATTGCTGGAAAGGAGCGATCGACTATGGAAACTGAAAAATATGAGCGGGAACAGCTGAACTACGATGACGATATTCCCACCCCCGAGGAGGACACTCCCCCGCGTGACGATGAAGCCGAAGCGCTGCTGAAGGCTGCAGCGCGGCACCTGGTTCCCGCGGACGAGGACGTACCCAACGATTGCTTCAGCCAACGCCTGCTGTAACGCGCGCAAACGGAACGGACGGCAAGCGTTCCCGCCCTCCTCAACGTTCAAGCCACCCCGCGCAAGGTGCCGCGGGGTGGCTTCTTTGTGTGCGAAAAGGCGACGTTCAATCCTCCGCCAGCACGACGGCGCCGTCCTCATCCGTAAACATAAACATTTCTTCCTTGTCGGGATTCACGCGTACCTCGTACCCGCCGTCCACACGGCACAGGCGAAGGCCGATCAGCATTTGTCCGCTTTGCGTTACGGCCGCCGCAAGCGTATAGAGGTTTATGGGTACCCCCGTTTGCACATACTGCCCGACAGGCCGGATGTAGATTTCGTTGCCCTCATCGGTCAGCAGTTCGTTAAACAGGGGATGGAGCAGCCGGTTCCGGGCGACCTGCGTCAGCACCTGCGAAGCCAGGTTGGTGCCCACCACAAAGTCGTTCACCCGCGCGCAAGCCGCTAACGTCTGGTTCTTTTTACTATGCATCTCGCTAACGATAAGGACGCGCCCGGGGTGTTCCCGGTAATATCGGCTCAGCTGCAAAAGCAGTGTTAACGTCCGCGCGTCCGCATCCTGTTCGCCTTCCTCCGCCAGCACGATGATGCAATCCGGTTTTTCGTTCAGCAACGCATCCAGCGTTTCGGGCCGGTGAACGTCGCTGGAAACCCGGTGTACGAGAAGCCCGCGCAGCCGTTGCTCGCCAGCCACGGCGCGGTCGGAGGCGACGGTCAGCGTCGAACCCTCCTGAGC
Organism: Eubacteriales bacterium; assembly: GCA_021371895.1. GTDB lineage: Bacteria > Bacillota > Clostridia > Christensenellales > Aristaeellaceae > CAXXOK01. The sequence goes on from JAJFVI010000198.1 coordinate 1,347, forward strand.
GTATTGCGCAATCCCGCCGATGATGCTGTCCGTCAGTGCGTTGCAGCCCAGAATCATCAGCCGCAGCGGTTTCCCCGGCTCGGGCGGGAGCAACCGGATACGCGCCGGATCCACCGCCCCCGATTCCGGGTTGGCGACCGCCGCGCCGGGGTTGGCCGAAATCAAAATGATCTCGTCTTCCGGGGTAAGCAGGGTATCGCCGGCAGGGTTAAGCCACACACGACCGTCGCGCATCAGGCCCATAACGGAAGCGTTGCGGTAGCGCAGCGCAACCTCGGCGAACGGAACGCCAGCCAGCGTGGGCGCCTTTTCGATATTGATTTCATCGCCACGATAATCAAACAGCTCCTGGTACACCTGCGAAAGGCCCGTTTGGCGGCAGGTCTGGGCGAAAATGCGGGCGATGAGGCGCTCAAAGAAGAGCAGCTCCACCCGCGCCCCACCGGCAATCTGCGCCGCCAGCAGGTTCTCCTCCCTGCGAATCACCGCAGAAATCGTCACCTGCTCAGGCGCGCCACATTCATTCAGAAGAGTGTTGGCGGCGAGAATCTCCTTGATGATTTCAAAATCGTCCCTGCCCAGCACGATCACGCGGGCACAACGCTCGATCGCCACATTGCGCAGCGCCTGAAAACAGGTCGGGTCGCCGCTGCGGCAGATGACGCGCGTGCGTCCGCGGGCAGGAAGCAGCAGCGCGCAGGAAGCCTCCAGCTCACGCCGGCTGCGTTCGTTCAGCATGACGACAGCGGCGTGCCGCGCGCACTCGTTGGCAGTAATCAACTCGCCAAGCACCGTAGAAAGGTGTTCGTCGTACCCCAGGATGAGCGTATGTCCCTTCTCCAGCACCTTTGCGTTGCCATTCCGGAGCCCATCCAACCGCGTGTGGAAAGCGGTGGTGATTATACCAATAAGGACGGAAGTCACAAACAGGCCGCAGACCGATGCGAGAATCATCAGCAGGATGTAGGTGGTGTTACGTGTTTCATAATCGCCGTTCACGTTGCCCGGATCCAACATATGCATGAAGCTTTCCCATAACGAATCCCCCACGTTTCCGGCGGTTTCGGGCACGCTAAGGTGCGCGGCCAGCGCCACGAGCAGCGCCACCGTTACCGTCACCCCGAATAAAAGTCCGACCATCGCCCAGAAGCCCCGCGCCATCCAGCGGTCGAACCAGTAGATTATTCTTTCCCGTAGTGTTGGTTTTTGCATGGTGAACACCCCGACAGACTATT
>JAJFVI010000199.1 GCA_021371895.1 Eubacteriales bacterium
TCCGTTGCCTTATGGTATCCTGTACCCGACCCATTCCTGTCACCTCGGTTGCTTTTGTTGTGTGCAACCTCATTGTACCTGACGTGACGGGTTTGGGTCATTATCCGTCCCGGGGGCGGCAATTCATTTTACAACTTACCGCCTTCAAAGGTAAAAAAAGCCGGGAGAATCGTATCCCCCGGCTGAGAAAGCGAAAAGAGGATGGCTGCGTTACGCCTTCTGCGTAAAGTTGTTGTGGCACCTGCCGCAGGTGACGGTCACCACGCCCGCTTTACGAGGCAGCTTGAGCCACGCCTTGCAGTTGGGGCAGCGGAAATACTTATATTGCTTGCGGTTCTTATGCCGCGTTTGCGCCTGCCTGAAGGTCGTTGTGATTTTCGATTTAAAGGCCAGGTAGCGGCGGTTTTCATCCGCGCGCTTGCTCCCGTTGCGGGAAAAGATGCGGAAAATGGTGTAGCCGTACACCACCAGCGAAAGCAACCCCAAAAGAGCGGAGCTGAAGATCGCCGAAAGCACGTAGACGATCAGGCCGCCCCACACCAACGTAACCGACAACGGGTCCACCCCGTTGCGGCCCGCCATGAAATTCCGAAATGTCTGCTTGATTTTCTCCCAAAAAGACATAAGGTTTTCTCCTCCTTAACAACAATAGGCGCTGCCGCGCCCGCCATAGCAGCAACAGTTGCACAACAGGTTAAGCACAATCATCGATATGCACGGGTTGGCGCACAGCGTACCTGTAAACCCCCGCTGCGATCCGTTTTGTCGGTAGCTTTGCCCGCTGGATTGCAGCGTTGCCAGCAGCTCGCGGAAGGCGGCCTCATCCGGCGCCATCTGCACGGCCATGCGTGCGTTATTCAGCGCCGCGACCCGGTTGCCCAGCCCGATGCTCGCCCGCGCACTCCAGTAATACCACGCGGCACTGCGATTCTGGATAGCGGAAAGCAGTTGCGCGGCGCGGGCAAAATCACTGTCCAACACAGTGTCCTCCACGTTTTTGAGCAACGGGTCAAACTCGGTGTAGGTCGTCTGCTCCTCATGGTTGGCCTGTTGCTGTTGCGTACGCCGGAAAAAATCACCGAAGCCGAAAGGATCGTTGTCCCCGTAACCGCCGCGAGAGGAGTTGCCGCCGTTACTATTACCGCCGAAACCGCCGAAGCCTCCGAAGCCGCCGTAACCGCCATAATTCCCGGTGGGTCGGCTGCCGTAGCTCTGCCCATTGCTCTGCCCCTTGTGCTTAATCAGCTCGGTGTACGCTTCGTTAACTTCTTTCATCTTGGCTTCCGCTGTGAGGCTGCCGCCGTTGACGTCGGGGTGGTATATTTTGGCGAGTTTCCGGTAAGCGACCTTGATTTCGTCGTCCGTCGCATTGCGGGATACGCCCAGCACCTCATACGGGTCTCTACTCATGGTCACTCTCCTTTACGTGGCTTTCGCTCGCCGTACGCCTCCGCCTGGGGCGGTGAAAAACGCGGCTTAACGGGCGGAACTTCAGCTTCCCCTGCTCTCGGTCCGGCTTGGCCTGCTTTTGCTGATAGCGCATCCACACGCCGGAATACAGGATGTTGCGCAGTATCTCCACATCTTGTACAAGCGGTAAAAGCTCGAATGCTTGCGTACACTCCGCGATAACCATGGTCAGGCTATCCTTGAGCAGACTTTCGTAATCGGGCTGGCCGTGGTAGGCAGCGAGTGGGTTATACCGCTTGCGGCGCAGGTCTGCGGGCAAATCGTCGTAAGCATCCATCAGATAGATAAACCTGCCCACTCCTTCGCCGATGGCGCGCATCGGCTCGGCCCAGTAATCGTCGCGGTACACATACACCTCGCCCAACATCCGCGCGGTCAGGTTGGCGGGCGCGTCCGGCTCCAGCACGTTCTGCTGCTCCAGTGTCCCGATGTCCGTTAGGCACTTTTCGATGGCGGCGCATTTATCGGGGTAGCGCTTCACCACTTGACCATACGCGTTTTGCAGCAATTTCATTTCGGCTTTGCTCAGCAGGCTGTGATCGTCCTCCCAGTCGTCGCGGCATTTATGGTAAGCCAGCGCTATGTTCATATCCGCACAGTAATCGTTGAGCTCGTTACGTATGCCTTCGCGTTCCTTCACCGGGTGGGGCAGGCAGCGTTCCTTGTGGATCGTCTCCTCCGGTTCGTACAGGGAACTGAGCAGAATGAACAGAAAAGTCATATCGTTGCTCAAAGTCAGCCGCCCTAGGTTGCCGTAGCGACGCATCAGCGTGCGGCACAGACCGCAGTAATAAGCCTGATAGCGCATCCGGCTGCGCTCTTCCAGTTCCGCCGTGTTGATGGTTACATAACCGAACATAGCACGCTCCTTTCCCGTTGGTCGCAGGGCTTATGGTCGATTTTCCTGTTTGGGTTCGGTGGGAGTAAATTCCGCGTCCATCGCGCCATCCTCACCGGCGCTTGCGCCGGTGGAACCCGTAAAGCGACCGGCCGCCGCCAGCGCAGCTTCCAACTCCATACTCGCGTCGCGCAGCGCCGTATCGTCCTTATTGTCCAGCGCTTGCTGCGTCTTTTTACGAAGTTCCTCCACATGTTCCTTATCTTCGGCTTTCAACTTGCGCATGGCGCTTTTCGCCTCGTTGCAGAGCTGTTCGCCACGGTTGCGCAGCTCTCCGCTCTGCTTGCGCAGGCGATCATCGGCGGCGAATTGCTCCGCTTCCCGCACGGCCTGATCGATCTCGGCGGAGGACATGTTGGAGCTCTGCGTCAGCATGATCTCCTGATGCTTTCCCGTGCCTTTATCTTTGGCGGATACGTTGACGATGCCGTTGGCGTCGATGGCGAAGGTGACTTCGATCTGCGGGATGCCGCGCAGCGCCCGGCGGATGCCATTTAGTTTGAACTTGCCAAGTGTTTTATTATAGGAGGCGATTTCCCGCTCGCCCTGTAGCACATGGATTTCCACCGATGTCTGGAAATTGGCCGCGGTGGTAAATACCTGGCTTTGCTTGACGGGAATGGACGTGTTGCGGTCAATGAGGCGGCTAAAAACGTCGCCTACCGTTTCGATGCCCAGCGAAAGAGGGGTCACGTCCAACAGCAGCAGACCCGTCACTTGCCCCTGCAGCACACCGCCCTGCAGCGCTGCGCCCAACGCTACGCACTCATCGGGGTTGACGCCTTTACTTGGTTCGTGCCCGGTAAAACGCTTTACGGCTTCCTGTACGGCGGGGGTGCGTGTGCTGCCACCCACCAGCAGCACCCGGCCCAGATCGGCAGGCTTCAAACCAGCGTCGCTCATCGCCTGGCGCACGGGTCCCATGGTCGCATCCACCAGATTCCTGGTCAGATCGTCAAACTTTGCACGCGTCAGCGCAATTTCCATGTGTTTAGCCCCGTCCCGCCCGTTTGCGATAAACGGCAGGCTGATGGTCGTCGTGGCGGCGGAGCTCAATTCGATCTTCGCCTTCTCAGCCGCCTCGCGGACACGCTGCATGGCGGTGGGGTCACGCGTAAGGTCGAGATGCTCTTTCTTTTTAAACTCCTCTAAAAGCCAGTTGACCACGCATTGGTCGAAATCGTCGCCACCCAGCCGGTTGTTGCCCGCGGTGGCCAGCACCTCAATCACATCGCGGTTGATGTCCAGAACGCTCACATCGAAGGTGCCGCCGCCCAGATCGTACACCATCACCTTCATGCTCTCGCCCTTATCCATGCCATAGGCCATCGCAGCGGCTGTGGGCTCGTTGACGATACGCAGCACGTTAAGCCCGGCGATCTTACCCGCGTCCTTGGTGGCCTGGCGCTGGCTGTCGCTGAAATAGGCAGGAACGGTGATTACCGCGTCGGTCACCTTTTCACCTAAGAAGGCTTCGGCGTCAGCTTTTAATTTTTGGAGGATCATCGCGCTGATCTCCTGCGG
>JAJFVI010000200.1 GCA_021371895.1 Eubacteriales bacterium
TCCGTTGCCTTATGGTATCCTGTACCCGACCCATTCCTGTCACCTCGGTTGCTTTTGTTGTGTGCAACCTCATTGTACCTGACGTGACGGGTTTGGGTCATTATCCGTCCCGGGGGCGGCAATTCATTTTACAACTTACCCCGATGTAACAAACGTACGGATGGTTTGCACGGGGCCGGGGGTTGTGCTATAATCATTTCTGTTAACCAAACCGCAAACAATCGGTGTTTGCATACGCAAGGGGGAAACCGCGGATGCCCGCGAAAGCGAATAACAGGAAAAAGATTAACGGAAAAAAGGTAACCCGCATCATCGCGCTGCTGCTGGCAGCGATTCTGCTGGGCAGTATATTGCTGGCGGCTGCGTTGAGCAACTTATATTAACCGACACTGTAATGGAAACAAACGGCTTCCCCGGGTGCCTGAGCACGATGGGGGAGCCGTTGCGCTATCCTATTGTTATCCATGGCGCTTTTTACGCCATCGGTTTCTCGTCGCAAGCAACCACGGGCAGCTCAAACCAGAAGGTGGCGCCTTCGCCTTCCCGGCTTTCGACGCCGAATTGCAGGCGATGGTCTTTCAGGATTCCTTCCACGATGCTCAATCCCAGCCCTGTGCCCATGGTTGCGCGCTTATGTGGTTTCTGGCCGCGATAATATCGGCTCCAGATATAAGGGAGTTCTTCCGTGGGGATGCCCTCGCCGGTATCCGATACCTCCACACGGGCGACACCACCCAGCACGCGCTGGCGAACGGTTACGGTTTTATCCTCGCCCGTATAGGTCAGCGCGTTGTTAATCAGGTTATACAGCACTTGACCGATCTGCATTTCGTCGGCGTTGACGGTCACGCTTTGCGCGGTCTCCAGCCGAATCTGATAGCCTTCCTGTTCGGTGAGTTTGCCGTAACGTGTAAGAATACCGCGGATGCTTTGGGTCAGGTCGAAATCCATGCGTTCCATGGAGCGGTGCCCGTTTCTGGCAGCGCTGTATTCCAGCACCGCGTTTACCAGGCTGGTCAATCGCTGCGTTTCCTCAATAATCACCTGCATGTTCTCCGGCGTTTTTTCACCGGGCAGATCACGCATCGCTTCGGCGTACCCTTGGATGAGCGTAAGTGGCGTACGCAAATCGTGAGAAATATTGGCGAGCAGTTCCCGCTGCATTTGCTCCACACAGTGCAGATCCCGGGCAGCCTGCGTGAGCGTTGCGTTGAGCTGTTGAATCTCGCGGTAGCTCACGCTGGTATTCGCGGGCTGAAACCGGCCTTCTGAAAGGCCGGCTGCCGCGTCGCTGGTGTCGACAATCGGCTGAGCGATACGTCGGGAGAGCACCAGCGAGAGAAGCAAAGAAAGCAGCACCATGAACAGCGCGATAAACACGAACTGACTGCGCAGGGTCTTAACGATGGACTCCACTGGCGTAATAATGGAGTTCAGGAAGATATAGTGCGTTTCGCCAGCCTCCGTTTGCACACGGCGTATGGCAACCATGCTGCGGCTGAGTTCGTCGTTCGTGGGGGGCACCGGGCCTTGGAAACGATTCTCGTTGTAATCACTCTGGGCGAGCAGTTCCATATTAAAAACGCGGTAGAGGGTTGTCTGGCTCTGCTCTGCCAGGCTGATATAACGCTTCAGGTCGTACACGGTCATGCGCTGGAGCACACTGTCGCGCATACCGTCGGTGGCAATCAGCTTTTCGCCGCGCTCGTCAACCACCAGCACGCTCACATCGTTCGCTTCCGCGATCCGGTCGGCGAGCAGCTGCAAATCCTCGTTATCGATATTCTTAGCCAGCGTATCCACGGTTGTGGTGAGCATGTTGGTCTTTTGCAGCTTGTAAAAATCCGGCAGGAGGGCGATTTGGAATACCCACAAAAGCGCCAACAACACCCCTGTAAAAAGCAGAAAGTAAATCAGCGTCCTGCCGCGGATGCCCAGCCGGTTCAGCGGCATGAACATACGGGAAAACAGGCGGCCCAGAGCGGCCGCCCTTTTGCGCGTGCCGGCAAGCGCCGCGCTAAAAACCTCGTCACGCTTTTTCAAAACGGTATCCCACCCCCCGAAGAGTAACGATATACTTTGCGTAATCCCCCAATTGCCTGCGCAGGAGCTTGATATGGGTGTCCAGCGTACGATCGTCGCCAAAAAAATCGTACCCCCAGACCTCGGAGATCAGCTTATCTCTCGTAAGGGCGATGCCCCGGTTGCGCACCAGATAAAACAGCAGATCGTATTCCTTGGGGGAGAGATCGACATCGCTGCCGTCGATGATTATGCGGCGGGCCGTAAAATCGACCGTCATGCCTTGTATGACCGTCGTCTGGTGCGCCTGTTCCGAGTCGTTTCCGGGCGCGCCATGCACACGCCGAAGCACCGCGCCTACGCGCATCATCAGTTCCTTGGGCGAGAAGGGCTTTACCACCTAGGCGTCGATGCCGATTTCAAACCCATGAATTTTATCGTACTCCTCACCGCGGGCGGACAGGAGGATGATGGGCAGTGCAGGATAGGACTTGCGAATTTCGCGCGCCGCAGAAAAACCGTCCAGTTCCGGCATCATAATGTCCATCACCACCAGGTCGAAGGCTTTTGCGCGGGCGATTTCCACCGCCTGCATCCCGTTTTCCGCCATGGCGGTCTCGTAGCCTTCAAAAGTGGCGTATTTCACGATGAGCTCCCGGATTTTTTGCTCGTCGTCGACGATCAGCAGTTTCATGGCGCGCCTTCTTTCTCTTTATAAATCCATTGTCCTCAGTATAACAAAAAAGCCCCGAAAACTCAATGTGCCTCCTATAAGCGGGCGTTCAGGGATGCAGGTAAAGTGCCAGCAGCAGGCATATGACCTCCGCGGTCAGTATCCATACCGCCACGGCGAACCACTGCCGCCAACGGGTATCCACCGTTCGTCACCTCCGCAACCGTCCAACCCTCGGACTTCCCTTATTATCTCTTCTCTGCGTGAAGCGCAGATGAACGCAGGATGAAGTGTGGTTGAAGATCGTGTTTCCTGTTTGGCAAGCAGATACGGGTGTGCTATAATCAATCAATTGACAAAAAGGGGTAAAAGAAAATGCAGGCACAGGCGGCAACACGGCAGCAAACGGCGCTTGGGGGCAACACAGATACCGGCTGGTTGAAAATTGTCGCGCTCGTCTTTATGATCGTGGATCATCTGGGCGTGGCAATGTTCCCCGGCGTAATGGAAATGCGGATGCTGGGGCGCATCGCCATGCCGATTTACGCGTGGTGCCTTGTGGTGGGGTGCGAGTATACGCACGATATTTATCGTTACGCCTTTCGCCTGCTCGTTCTGGCGGCGATATCCCAGCCGATTAACATGGTGGCGCTGGGCAATTCGTGGGGGAAGCTCAACATCCTCTTTCTGCTGTGCCTGGGCGTGCTGGTGATCGCCGGTATTCGAGAAAAGCGCTTTTACAGCCAATTCTGGGCACCGCTGCTTGGGTACCTGTTGCTGGGGTTCGTCAGCATGGATTATGGGTGGAAAGGGCTTACCTTTATCCTGCTGCTCTACGCGGCACGCAAAAGCCGCGGCGGACTAGCGGCGGTGATACTGGCGTTCGCCCTGTTCTGGGGCGATTCCAGCAGCCAGGTAACGACGGTAGCGGGCATGGAGTTGACTTTTCTGACATGGCCGGGTATCGGATCCGTATTGATGTCTCTTTTCAGGCTACAGGCCCTGATGTGGTTGGCGCTGCCGTTTATTCTTTTCCAGACACATACGAAAATCAAGATGCCCAAATGGCTTGGATACGGGATGTACCCGCTGCATCTGCTTGCGATTATTCTGCTGCTTGTGCTGACGGGCGAATCGTTTACGAGCCTGCTATCCGTGCTGATTCCCTGATTGAAATGAAATAAAAAACAGCGTTCATTCCAAGCGGGATGGACGCCGTTTTTATGCTGTGAAAAAGTTTAGCTAAGCCGGGCTTGCAGGGTATCCGTGATCGCGTCCAGGAACGCGTCGGAGCTCAAGGCCTGTGCTTCACCGTCGAATAGCGGCACTAAATCCTTGGTCATCCTGCCGCTTTCGATGGTCGCAAGCGTGGCGGTTTCCAGCGCCACAGCGAAATCGCATAATTCCGGGATGCCGTCCAGCTCGCCGCGTTTGTTCAGCGCCCCCGTCCATGCGAAGATGGTCGCCACGGGATTGGTGCTGGTTTCCTCACCCTTTAAATAACGATAATAATGGCGCGTCACCGTGCCGTGCGCCGCTTCGTACTCGAATTGGCCGTGCGGAGAAACCAGCACGCTGGTCATCATCGCCAGACTGCTGAAAGCGGTGGCGAGCATATCGCTCATCACGTCGCCATCGTAATTCTTCAGCGCCCAGATGAACCCGCCCTCACTGCGAATAACGCGTGCGACGGCATCGTCCACCAGCGTATAAAAATAGGTGATGCCGGCTTCCTCGAAAGGTTTGCGGTAGGTGGTTTCGTAAAGGTCGCTGAAAATATCTTTAAAGTGGTGATCGTAGGTCTTGGAGATTGTATCCTTGGTGGAAAACCACAAATCCTGCTTGGCGTACAGCGCGTACTGGAAGCAGGAATGCGCGAAGCTATGGATGCTCTCGTCCGTGTTGTGCATACCAAGGATGACACCCGGGCCTTGAAAATCGTGTATGGGCAGGCGCGTTTCCCGGCCGTCCGTATCAGTATAGCAAAGCTCCGCCAGGCCTTTGCCTGGCACGCGGAACTCCACGCTTCTGTAAATGTCCCCGTAGGCGTGACGGGCCAGGATGATGGGCTTTTTCCAGTTGATCACACAGGGGGAAATGCCCTTAACCATCACCGGCGCACGAAAAACGGTACCGTCCAATATCGCGCGGATGGTGCCGTTGGGACTTTTCCACATCTGTTTGAGGCCGTATTCTTTCACACGTTGACCATTGGGGGTGATGGTGGCGCATTTTACCGCTACGCCGAGCCTTTGGGCCGCCATGGCGCTGTCTACCGTAACCTGATCGTCCGTCTCATCCCGGTGCTTGAGGCCAAGGTCGTAATACTCGGTCTTCAAGTCGACGTACGGAAGCAGAAGTTTCTCCTTGATCTTCTGCCAGAGTACGCGGGTCATCTCGTCGCCGTCCATTTCCACGAGCGGCGTTTTCATCTGAATCTTATCCATTCTTTCGTCCCTTCCGAAAATTACCCAGCAAAGGGAAATCTACTGTATTGTAACGGCTTTATACGGGGTTTTCAAGGGCCGAACAGGAAAAGTACAAGTATTCCCTACCAGTGATAAACCTAGAAAACGTTATGGAAACAGGCAAGAGGAAAGCCGCCGGGCACACCGGCGGCCAATGGCACACTTTCCCGCGGGGAAGCGTAAGCGTTACTGGATGGGGATTTCCGCTTCCTGTGCGGTTTGAAAAAGATACGTTTGAAAAGCCTGTGTAAACCCATCCGTTACCTGGCGGGCGAAGGAACCTTCCGGCGCGGAAAGTTCTTTGATCAGCGCGTCGCGCACCGACTTTCGGCTGTTTTCGCCGCGCAGGCGTTTTTCCACGTTCATCCAGCGGAAGGCGCGGGGAAGTTTAACGCTCATAAGCATTTCGGTAATAGCGGGCCAACCGAAAGCGGCAACCACCGCGCCAATCGCCGCGCCGGCCAGCAGACCCAGAGGGCCAACGGCAATGAGCGCTACGCCGCCACCGCCGCCCAGCAGCGCGCCTACGACGCTTAATACCACGCCTACCAGCGTACCGACGAAGCGGAAACCCATCAATTCTTTAGCGCCGATGCGAAGGGTTGCCGCGTCTCCGCTTTGGGAGAAGTGGAGCCGCATTTCCTCCCGCGGCACATGATACCGGTCACAGATCGGATCCACCATCGTCTGCAGTGAACCGGTAAGGTTTGCCATCCATCGGGCAAGTACGGGGGAAAGCGCCGTTTCCGCCATGGGGGAGGCCAGCACCCGTTCGATGCGGCGCTCCATCTGTTCGTTCATCTCTTTGAGCGTCGCGATATCGCCCCGCTGCCACGCGGAGGCGACGGGGATTGCCGCCTCCGTAAGCGTGAGATCACTCAGCGCCGTTGCGACGGCTGGCGTCAGTTCCGGCAGGGCGGCCCGGGCGACGGCGGCCACGCGCTCGTCCGTCACTTCCGCCCGGATGGCCTTGCGGAAAGCCCGAAGGTTCTCATCCACCCAACCGGCGTATGCCAGGCCTTTAGCGATGGAGAACTCGGGCTCGGGGCAGACGACAAGCACCGCTTCGGAAAACACCTCGCGGCATTGCGCCTGGAAAAAGGGCATCCGTGATGCGCCGCCGGTCAGCAAAACCAGTTTGGGCGGCTCAGAGGCGGTTACGGTTTTCGCGTTTTCCAGCGCGCTGTAAACAGCCTGAGAAAAACTCTGCCCACCCAACGCCGCAAGCGGCGAATCCACCACTTCGGCGGCGGTTGCCGCATCCAGCGAAAGCTGCAGCTTCTGCGTGCCGTCATAGCAGATGCGAAGTGATTTTTTTACGCTCGCGTCCGGCTCCTGCGCCTGACGTACGTAATACTGCTCCTTCAGTTTCCGGGCTTCGATTTCGCAATAGCTGTACCAGCTGGGGCTGGCCTCAAAAACCTTAAGGATAGCATCGCGATCCCGGCTGCGCATCACGGCGCGGCGCAGCAGTTCCTCGTCCATCAAACCACCGCCGAGATGGGCTTCCCCGAAGGTACCCACGCCGGTTTCGCGCCCGTCTACTATGTAAGCAAAATCCAGTGTGGAGCTGCCGATGTCCACGACCAGCGCGCTTTGCTTTAGCAAATCCAGATCCAAAGCCACGGTCTTGGCGTACTTGGCGTACAGGAACGCGGCGCGGGATTCGGAGATAACCTGCGGGTTGCGTACCCCCGCTCGCGTGAGCAGATCGCCGTAACGAGCGCGGGCGGCGGCGTTCCAACCCGCGGGACAACCGACTATAAAGCGATCATCCTCCCGGTAGGCGTCGGCGTCATGGAGCGCCTTGAGTACGCCGCGAACGAACATCGTAATGTTCTCATAGGAACGAGGGTCGTCAGTAAAACGGCTCTTGAACCGCACGCTCAACCCCTGCGCCAGTGTGCTGGTATAGGCTTGTTCGCCTATAACGATCTCCCCGTTCAGGGTACCCACGGCGGAAATAAGGCTTCTGCTGCTGCAAATGGGCTGGATGATGGGCTCAATGCCGGAACCCTGCTGGAATACCGCCACGGCGCTCTCGCCGTCGCCCATATCAAAACCGATATATCTCATATTCTGTGCCTCACGTTTCCGCGCCGTCGCTGTCGCCAGAGGGTTCGACAGGCAATCCGGACATAACCGCTGCGGGTGCGTTAGCGGACGTGGCGATTTCTGAGACGGCTTGCAGCACGACGGCCGTGCCTCTGTACAGAAGCGATCCATCCTTCTGGGAAACCAGCGCGGGCAGCAGTGTGCGGGTCTGGCTGATGCTGGGCAGAATGTTAAACAGCCTTGCTTCTTGTACACTATAGGGCACGACGCGCGCGCCCATGCCGGTGATCAGCCGTTCTGCGGCCAGCGCCGCTTCCTCCCCGGCATCCCCTTCGCACTCGCATACCGCCTGCATCAGCTCCGCCAGCGCGGGTACGGCGGCGGGGTCGGGTGTGCCGCTGCGCAGGGCGTTCTGCTCATTCAGGTAGGTAAAATCATTGATAAAGCGGTCGATTGCCTTCATTTGCGCGTCGATGGCCTGAAAGAGTTTTTCGGTATCCGGCTTTGCCGTTACCTTCAGCTTATCCTCATCGGGCATAGAGACGGAAGGCACGCGGCGAAGCGCGAACCACCCGACCAACGTACACACAAAGGCGGTGGCCATCGCAATCCATAGGAGGGTTTGATTTTTAAAATATGCATACAACCCCAGCAGCAATTGGATGGCGCAGGCAGCGAGCAACCACCATGCCGCGGGACGGGGCTTGGATTTTTCCGACTGCGTTTGTGCGACCCACACTTTAGTGGTCACGGTAATCTCCAGCATCTGAAGGGAAGTTTTAAAGCAGGAGAACAAAATGCCCGTCTGCTGCCGTATCAGGTCGTCCGGCTGTTGAGCCATGGCGTTCTGCTCTACCTGCGAAAGTGCGTGACGCAACAGCGATGTGGCGGCGGGTCCTTCACCGTTGGCCCGGAGCCCTTCGCGCAGACGTTCTTTCTGGTCGCACCAGCATTGATAGGCGCTCATCGTGGCCTCCTTTAAGATTTTGTCGTTTTCTTCACCATGGTTTTTGAGACGGTGGATGCCTTGCCGCTGGTTTTGGTTGCTACGGGCATCTTTGAGTCAGAGGCTATTTTTGTCGCCGTTGTTTTCTTGGTGATAAAAGTGGCATTTAGCGAAGCTTTTTTGTTGGCTCTGCTTTTTGAGCAATTGCAAGCTTCTTTTCGGTTATGCCGATTCTCCGTTAAGCAGTTCGCCCTGCATACCGCCGATGTCATTTGGCAGGGAAGCGCCTGTATCCATACTTCCGGTCGCACTTGTGCCCAGCAGATCGCCCAACATCCCTGTGACACCGGTCGAGGGTGATGCTCTCGTCGTCACTCGAACCGACAAGGCTGACCCGCGCTTTGTCCTATTTTACATTATTCAGAGCGACCGTTATGCTTTACCAATGTTCCGGCACGCCGAGCGTCGCAACAACAGAATCCATAAGATTATCTTCTTTGCCATACGTAATAACCTTGTTTTTTATCCCAGACGTTGAAGTGCCTGAAGCTCTTCCGGGGTTAAAACGCGCCACATGCCGCGCGGCAGATCCCCCAGGCTGAGGGGGCCAAACCGGATGCGGCGCAGCATGACGACCTCGTGCCCTACCGCGGAGATCATTTTGCGCACCTGGCGGTTTCGCCCCTCGTGGATGGTGACGATCATATCGGTATACAGCGGGGTTTGGGTGAGGACGCGCACCCTGGCGCGGCT
>JAJFVI010000201.1 GCA_021371895.1 Eubacteriales bacterium
TCCGTTGCCTTATGGTATCCTGTACCCGACCCATTCCTGTCACCTCGGTTGCTTTTGTTGTGTGCAACCTCATTGTACCTGACGTGACGGGTTTGGGTCATTATCCGTCCCGGGGGCGGCAATTCATTTTACAACTTACCATATGATTCCGACGGTTAAAATTTCCTGTCCCTACTCTTGAAACCTGCGCTATTCCATGCTATAATCTGCACAACCTTGGAACCAATTCCAGGGTAAACGGCGATGACGAAGACCAAAACCCGCGCATTTACGGTTTACAGAGAGGGAAGCGTTTGCTGCAAGCTTTCCATTCCGCAAGCGGGCCATTCCCTTCCGATGCCGCTTCGCCTAACGCGCAAGCCTGTAAGCGAAGCCGGGGATCAGCACACCCCGTTAGCAAGCGAGAGCATTTTTCAGGGTGCAAGCCCGGAAGATGGAATTTGGGTGGTACAACGCGGCTTTATGCCTTCGTCCCATGCGTGCGCAGGGGTGAGGGCTTTTTTATGCGGCGGGAAGGCTGTAGCGGGAAAGCAAGCTCCCCCACACCAACCAAAGGAGGAAACAACCATGGCTGTTACGGATACCCTGCGGGAGATTCTGGCAAAGGCGGAAGCGGAACTGACGCAGCTGGATAGCACCGCTGCGCTGGAAACCCTGCGCGTGCAAGTGCTGGGTAAAAAGGGCGAACTGACGGCGCTGCTGAAAAGCCTGGGGCAACTCGCGCCCGAGGAGCGCCCCATTGTCGGCGCGCAGATTAACGACGCGCGCGCGCAGCTGCAAACGCTGATGGACGCCGCGCTGCTGCGCGTGCAGGCGATGGAGCGGGAAACCGCTCTGCGGAGTGAAACCATCGATGTTACCGAACCCCGGCCGCTGCCCGGCATCGGTTCGGCACACCCGATTACACTGGTGATGAACGACCTCATCGAATGCTTCACCGGCATGGGGTTTGAGGTGCTGCAAGGCCCGGAGGTAGAGCTGGATCACTATAACTTCGAGCTGATGAACATTCCCAAAAACCATCCCGCGCGGGATGCGCAGGATACCTTTTACATGGACGACAACGTAGTGCTGCGTACCCACACCAGCCCCATGCAGGCGCGCGTGATGCTTTCGCGCAAGCCACCCATCCGCATCGTCTGCCCCGGCCGGGTATACCGCGCCGACGAGGTGGACGCCACCCACAGCCCCGTATTCCATCAGATGGAGGGGTTGGTGGTGGACGAACACGTGACCATGTCTGATTTGCGCGGCACGCTGGACGCCTTTGCCAAGCATATGTACGGCCCGGATATCTCCACACGCTTCCGGCCCAGCTTCTTCCCCTTCACCGAGCCCAGCGCAGAGGTGGATCTCACCTGTTCCGCCTGCCATGGCAAGGGCTGCCGCATCTGCAAGGATACCGGCTGGATCGAGGTGCTGGGAAGCGGCATGGTGAATCCGAAAGTATTGGAAATGTGCGGTATCGACAGCACCCGCTACAGCGGCTTTGCCTTTGGCATCGGCCTGGAACGGCTGGCCATGCGCCGTTACGGCATCCACGACATGCGCCTGCTTTACGAGGGCGACGCGCGGCTTTTGCAACAGCTCCGCTGACAGGCGAAGGAAGGAGAAAGAGCGATGAAATTATCCATGACAATGCTTAGGGATTACGTGGATATCCCCGTGACGCCCAAGGCTTATGAGGAACGCATGGTGATGACCGGCACGGCCGTTGAGGGCGTGGAAGACCTGCGCGCGGAGATCGACGGTGTGGTGGTAGGCCGGGTGCTGACATGCGAAACGGTGGAAGGCACCCACCTGCACCAGTGCACCGTGGATGTGGGCGGCGAAACGCCGCTGTCCATCGTGTGCGGAGCACCCAACGTAGCCGTCGGCATTTTGGCGCCTGTCGCGCTGGACGGTTCTACGCTCCCCGGCGGGGTGAAAATTAAAAAGGGCAAGCTGCGCGGGTTAGTGAGCGAGGGCATGCTTTGCGCAGCGACCGAGCTCAAGGTTCCTGTGGATTTATACCCCAGCGTGGGCGACGCGGGATTGCTGATCTTCAACGAAGAATATCCCGTTGGCAGCGATGTAAAGCCCCTGCTGGGGCTGGATGACGTGACCGTGGATTTTGATATTCTCGCCAACCGGCCGGATTGCCTGTGCGCGCTGGGTGTGGCGCGGGAGACCGCCGCGGCGCTGGGCACCGTTTTCTTTGCACCCGAGGCGTATGTACACGAAGCGGGCGGTGATATTCACAAAGAGGTTGATATCCGCGTTGAGGATGCCGACCTGTGTCCCCGCTATGCCGCGCGTGTCATCAAAAACGTGCGCATCGGACATTCTCCCCTGTGGCTGCGCAAGTATCTGCACGGCGCGGGTCTGCGCTCCATCAACAACATTGTGGATATCACCAACTTCGTGATGATCGAGTACGGCCACCCGATGCACGCGTTCGACTTGAGCAAGGTGCGCGGGCGCGAAATCATCGTGCGGCGCGCGCACGAGGGCGAAACGCTGACCACCCTGGACGGGCAGGTACGCGATTTGCGCACCGACGATCTGGTGATCTGCGACGCCGAGCGCGCCACGGGGCTTGCGGGCATCATGGGCGGCGAGGAAAGCGAAATTGTGGAAGGCACCACCGAAGTGATGTTCGAGTGCGCCAGCTTCGACCGCACCGCCATCCGCCTCACCAGCCGGGCGCTGGGGATGCGCACCGAGGCGAACGGACGTTTCGAGCGCGGCGTAAGTCCCGCCACCGTAATGGACGCGCTGAACCGCGCCTGTATGCTGGTTAACCTCCTGGACGCGGGCGACGTGGTCGGCGGCTGCATCGATATTTACCCCCATCCACTCGCTTCCATGCCGGTTACCGCAAGCGTCGCGCGGATATCCG
>JAJFVI010000203.1 GCA_021371895.1 Eubacteriales bacterium
CTTGGCTGGGCATGACGGCTGTGCTATTCATACCTCTTGGTCAGCGCTTCTGCGGTGCTCTGTTTGCTGTTCAATCTTCCTCACCTCCATTTTCCTGCCGTTCAGCTCTTTTGGAGCTTGACTTTTTATTTGCAGGCTTCATCGAATTTCGATATATATTCGTTTTATCCCTTTATGGCGCCCGCCGTCATGCCGCTGATGATCTGGTTGGTCAGCAGGCTGTAGATCAGGATGGTCGGGAGGATAGCCAACACCATCGCGGCAAAAGCGTAGGCATAATTCGCCTCGAATGTGGTCAGGAACGAACGGATGGCGACTTGCAGCGTGCGCGAGACGTCGTTCTGGTTGAGGATGTTGGCGAAGAGCAACTCATTCCAGCACTGGATGACGACGAACACGCAGGATGTGACGATGCCGGGAATGCTTACGGGAAGGATGATGCGGATCATCGTCTGCACAGAAGTGGCGCCGTCGATATGCGCGCTTTCCATCAGTTCGGACGGAAGCGTGCTCATGTAGCCGCGCACTACCATGACCGTGATCGGCAGATTGATGCCCGCGTAGATGAGCGCGATGCCCCACAGGCTGTCGTATAGGTCAACGCCGTTGACCATGATGTAGTAGGGCACCAGAAACGCGTTGGTCGGAATAAACAGTCCCAGTGTCAGCAGGAACGAGGTTGCGCCCTTCCCCCGGAAATGGTGCATCAGGCCGTAGCCCGCCATCACGCCGACGGTGACGTCCAGCGCCGTGGCCAGGGCCGTGACCGCCACGGTGTTGAACAGATACAAAAACATGGGGTGGCTGGAAAGAACTGCCGAATAGTTGTCCAGGCTCAGGCTGCGCGGAATCGCAAAGGGATCGCTGAACAGCTCCGCGTTGGGCCGGAAGGAGGAGAGGATCAGCCATAGGAACGGAACGATCATCACCAGCAGCACTAGATACAGAAACGCGTACGTCAATGCTTTGGGCAGCCTGCGTGCATGGGTCATCGCGTGTCCACCTTCCTTTCGCGCTGCATGAGCGTTACGGCAGTCATCAGTAAAACGCCCAGCAGGATCGTCACCAGCCCCGCCGCCATGGATACGCCGTAACGGTTGGCGCTCATCATTTCGCGGTAGATGTACAGAGCAAGGTTGGTGGTGGAGTTGGAAGGCCCGCCCGAGGTCATCAGAAACGGATATTCAAAGGTGCGTAGGCAAAAGGCGCAGTTAAGCATCATGTTGGTCACAAACGCCGGCTTGAGCATCGGCATGGATACGTACAGATCCTTCTGAAACCTGCTGGCTCCATCGATCTCGGCCGCTTCGTACAGTTCCGACGGAATGGTAGAGAGCTGCGTCAGAAAAATGATGCAGGTCAGCCCCACGTACAATATGAAGGGCACCATATTGCAAAACAGCGCCGTATCGACGTTTCCGAGCCACGCGCGCGCATATTGCCCAAGCCCGACGGTGCGCAGGATCGCATTGAGGATGCCCATATCTGCGTGGTAGATGAAATACCACATGAACGCGACCGCCGTGGTGGAAATAACATTCGGGATAAAGTACATCACGCGCAGGAACTTCCAACCCGCGGGGCGGCGGTTGAGTAACAGCGACAGCAGCAAACCGAACGGAATATGCAGGAACAGGGCTGCGCCGAGCCACCAGAACGTTACGCGTACCGCTTTGTGAAAATTGACGCTTCTGAAGATATAGGCATAGTTGCCCAGCCCTGTGAATTCCATGGCGCCCAGACCGTTCCATTTGTACAGGGAGACCGTGATCAGGTAAACCAGTGGGACGATAAAGAAAATTAGCGTCATCACCAGCGCGGGCGCCGTGTACCAGAAGGCGCGGTCATTACGGAGTCCACTGCGCGACGTTTGCACGGGCGATTCCCCTCCTTAAGTAAACGGGAGAGGCTTTCCTCTCCCGTAGGGCTCTCAAGAAAGCGACGGAATCGCTCTCCTGGACTTGCGCCGTCCGCCCGCAGGTTTGGCCTTCGGCCGGCGAACGGAGGTTTGGCGAATTCCGGAACCGGCGCGTCGATCGCCGATTCCGGAAGAAAAAGCGGGACTTCCGGCCCTCCGGCGCTTCCCAATCATCCTTTCGGCGGTTGAACCGGGAACCGGGAACCGGGCTTAGTAGTCGTTTTCGGCCGCAAGCTGTGTTACGAACTCTGTGGCGTCGATTTCACCCAGCACCAGGGATTCGATCAGTGAGGGCAACGCGGCGTTGGCGGCGCTGGACAGGTTACGCTGGACATTGACGACGTTCTCCGTGCCGGTGGAGTAAACGTTGTAATACTCCAGCTGCAGGGCGCTCATGCCCGCCTTGTCGGCGTCGTTAAGCGTCATTTTGGCGGACTGGTATTCACTGCCCTCCAGCGTGTAAATCTTGGCGGAGGCTTCGCTGGTGAGGTACTTGAGCAGGGTGACGACGGCTTCGGCCTTGGCTGGGTCGCTCTGCACGGCCGCCGCCCAAGGGGACTGCGCATCGGTCACCTGGTAGTTGTCCTGAATCTTGCCGTCTTTAAAGGAAGGCGCAATCCCCACCGCGATCTTATCTGCGATGTCTGCTGGCAGCGATCCCATCAGCCAGGGGCCGTCGATGACCATGGCGGTTTTGCCGGTGGCGAAGTTGTTGGAAGCCACGGAGTAGTTGGCGCCCACGGCGTCGCCGGTGGTGTAAGTGAAAACTTTCTGCAGGTATTCCGCAGCCTTGACCATTTCGTCGCACTCAATGGTGCCGCTGTTGGCCAGCTCGGAACCGCCGAAAGAGGCGAACGCGTAGGTCAGGAATCCGGTGGCGTACCACGCGTCGTCCGCGGTATAGAGTGAGAGGGCGGCGACGCCGTTGTTCTTGAGCGCTTCACAGCAGGCGAAGAACTCGTCCCAGGTAGCGGGAAAATGGTCGTAGCCGGCCGCCGCCAGCAGTTCCTTGTTGTAGTAGAACACTGCGGACTGCTGCGCGCGCGGGATGGAGTAAAGATGGCCGTCCAGCGTGAGAAGGTCCAGGTCGCTCTGTTTGAAGCAGGTTCTCCAAGCGTCATCCATATAGGGCGTGAAGTCCATCAGCTTGCCTGAGTTCTGGCGGGAGAGGTCGTTGGGGTTGTAGTTGTAGCAGAAGATGTCCGGGGTTTCGTCGGCGGCGATCATCGCCTTGACTTTTTCCTGGTAGGTGGGAAAATCGGGGTTGACGCTTGAAACCGCCTTATACCGGCCGACGTATTCCTCGTTGAACATCTGGAGGATCTTTTCGGTCGCCTGTCCGCGGGCGGTATCCGGAGATCGGAAGA
>JAJFVI010000222.1 GCA_021371895.1 Eubacteriales bacterium
ACCGGCGGCAAAACCGTTACGCTGAAAACCGTAGGATTGCTGACGCTGATGGCGCAGGCGGGCCTGCACGTGCCCGCGGAACTGGGCACGGAGCTTGCGGTGTTCCAAAACGTATATGCCGACATCGGGGATGAGCAATCCATTGAGCAATCTCTTTCCACCTTTTCAAGCCATATGAAAAACATCGTCGCCATCATGCAAAGCGTAACGCTTCACGATCTGGTGCTGCTCGATGAGCTGGGCGCGGGCACCGACCCCACCGAGGGCGCGGCGCTGGCGCAGACCATTCTGGCCAGTTTGTTGGAACGCAAGGTGCGCACCATGGCAACCACACACTACAGTGAGCTTAAGGTTTTCGCGCTTACCACCCCCGGAGTGGAGAACGCCAGCGTGGAGTTCGATATTCAAACCCTGCGGCCCACCTATCGGCTTTCTATCGGCATCCCAGGCAAGAGCAACGCGTTTGAAATCGGGAGCAGGCTGGGGCTGAGCGATTCGATCATTGAGGGTGCGCGGCAGCTGCTTTCGCAAAATGACGTGCGCTTTGAGGACGTGATCGCCAATGCCGAGTACCACCGCCAGATCGCCGAAAAGGAACGCAGGATGGCGGAGGAGACCCACCAGGAGACGGTGGCGCTGCGCAACGAGGCGGAAACGCTGCGCCGCGAGATGGAGCAAAGCCGCGAAAAGAATATGCACAAAGCCCGCGAGGACGCCAAGCGCGTAATGGAAAACGCGCGCCGGGAAGCCAACGCCATCCTGGCCGAGCTTAAGGAGATCAGGAAGCAGGCGCAGACCCCGGAGCACGAGGTGCAGGCATTGAAAAAACGGTTGGAGAAGGGCATCGACGAGTTGAGCGAGGGCCTTTCCCAGCCTGGCGAGGCGCGCTTCACCGCGCCCAAAACCGTGCGCCCCGGCGAACAGGTGGAAATTGTGCACCTGAAAACGCAGGGCACCGTACTGACTGCGCCCGACGGCAAAGGGGAGGTGCAGCTTCAGGCCGGCATTATGAAACTCAAGGTACATCTGAGCCAGCTGAAACTGGTGCAGCCGCCCAAAGTTGCCAAGGCAAACGTATCGGCTAAAACAGGCGCGGCCACGCGCACGGTGTCGCTGGAGCTGGACGTGCGCGGCATGGCGCAGGACGAGGCGCTGCCGGAGGTGGATCGCTACCTGGACGAGGCGACGCTGGCGGGCCTGCACGAGGTGAGCATCATCCACGGCAAAGGCACAGGCGTGCTGCGCACCGGCATCCAGCGCCACCTCAAGGGCCACATGAACGTAAAAGGTTTCCGCCTTGGAGTGTACGGCGAAGGGGAGGACGGCGTAACGGTCGTCACGCTGAAATAACGGGGGTTTCACCGCAAAACCGCCGCATTGGCGGCGCATAGTCGACGCGGCCGCCAGAGTGGCCGCGATAGGGGAGGGATTCAGCCATGCCGGATAATCAACGTATACTGCTGGTGGACGACGATCGCAATATCAGCCATCTGATTCGGCTCTATCTGGAAAAGGAAGGCTACGAGGTTTGCGAGGCAGCCCGCGGGGACGAGGGCCTCGCGGCGTTTAAGCAAAAGCAGCCCGCGCTGGTATTGCTGGATGTGATGCTCCCCGGCGTCGATGGGCTGGAGGTGCTGCGCGAGATCCGTAAAACCAGCAAGACCCCGGTTATCATGCTCACCGCCAAGGATGAGACGTTCGATAAGGTGCTGGGGCTGGAGCTGGGCGCGGACGATTACATCACCAAGCCCTTTGAAAACAAGGAGCTGGTGGCGCGCGTCAAGGCGGTGCTCCGGCGCAGCGGCATGGAAAGCGAAGATGCGGATACCGACGACATGCTCAACTTTCCGCAGCTGACCGTGAGCCTCAACCGCTATGAGGTCACCTATGAGGGTAAACCTGTGGAAATGCCGCCCAAGGAACTGGAAGTGCTCTATTTCCTGGCGTCTCATCCCAATATGGTCTTTACGCGCGAGCAACTTTTGGAGCGCGTATGGGGCTTTGATTTCTTTGGAGACAGCCGCACGGTGGACGTGCACATCAAGCGCCTTCGGGAGAAGCTGATAGGCTGCGAAGCCCACGGCTGGGAGATTCACACCGTGTGGCGCGTAGGCTATAAGTTTGAGGCCAAGGAAACCCCCAGATAAATCTTCTTGGTTAAGAACCTCGTATCAGGGAGGGGGTGGAGCGTCGCGATGCCCCTGGCAGTTGCATTGTCGCTCAGAACGCTGTCGCGCATTGTGCTTGCGAAACCTCTCGACTGCGGGTCACTCACCGCTTCGTGACGTTGTGTACGGCATAACCGCTTTCCCTCACCGTCCCCATTTAATCCGAAACCAGCGCCATGTGCGGTGGTTTCGGAAGCCTTGCGAAGCAAGGTTACCTTGCGCCCTTCATCGACCGTGAGCGCAGCGAACAGAGGAAGGGCGAAGGCTCGATCAAGCGGCGCAGCCGCTTGATCGAAACACGAACCGGAGGTTCAGTATGTTTCACAGCATGTTCTCACGGCTGTTTTCCATCCTGCTGCTGATTATTCTGTTGGTGGTTTTTATCGGCGCGGGCTTTTCCATCATCACCATCCGCAACAACACGATCGCCAGCCGCATGGAAAGCTTACTGGTGCAGGCGCGGGAGATTGCCTTTCTGGCCAGCCGCGCGGAAGATTCGACGCTGAGCGACTATCTGGGCATCGACACCCCCACGGAAACCTACCTGCAATGGAAAGCGACCACCGTGTACGAGGATTTCGGCGCCTATATCCTCATTGTGGATCGCAACGGCCGGGTGAAGGATAACATGAGCACCGCCATTCAAAACAATCCCGATGCCGTGGAAAACCTGACCGCATCGGACATAACCGACGCGCTTAACGAGGTGCTGACCGGCAAGGAGATCGAAACCCGCATCACCAATGCCGCCAAAGGCACGGTGTTCACCGTGGCAGTCCCCTGGGTGCAAGACGGCAATGTGCTGGGCGCGGTGTTCATTCACACCAGCGCGCAAATCATTGAGGCGGCGTACCGCGGCATCACCTGGCAAATCGTGGGCGGTTTCTCCATCGCCGCGCTGCTGGCGGCGGTTTGCGCATTTTTGTACACCCGCAGCATCGTAAAACCCCTGACCGTCATCACCCGTGCGGCGGAGAATATGAGCCGCGGTAAATTCGGCGCCCGTGCGGCGATCACGGGGGTCAACGAGGTGCGCCAGCTCGCCGGCGCGTTCAACATCATGGCGGATAAGCTGGCCCAGGTGGAGGAAAACCGCCGCGAATTCGTGGCGAACGTGAGCCATGAGCTTCGCTCGCCCGTTACCAGCATCCACGGCTTCGTGGAAGGTATGCTGGACGGAACCATCCCCCCCCAGGAACGGGATAAGTATTTGCAGGTCGTCAGCGATGAAACCAACCGCCTGAAAAAACTCATCGCGGATTTATTGGAGCTCAGCCGCATGGAAAAAGGTGTGGTGGAGCTGAACATTACCAATTACGACATCAACGAAACCATCCGCCGCGTGATCATCGGGCGGATGGGCGAAATCGATCAGCGCGGCATCAACCTGCAGCTGGATTTTCAGTACGAGCCCTGCATGGTGCGCGCCGATCAGGATCGGATCGCGCAGGTGGTGTACAATTTGGTGGATAATGCGTTGAAATTCATCAACGATCAGGGGAACTTGACAATCAGCACAGCTTTAGTGCATGATAAAGTATCGGTGGCCGTCCGCAACGACGGTGCGCCCATCCTGCCGGAGGACCGGCCGCATATCTTTGACCGTTTCTATAAGGCAGATAAGGCGCATACGGTCGGCAAGGGATCGGGCACGGGACTGGGCTTAAGCATTTGCCAGCGCATTATGCAGCAGCATGGTCAGACCATCCGGCTTCTGCCCGAGGAAACCGGTGTAGCGTTTGCATTTACGCTGGAGCCTGCCGGCCGGATGATGTCTCTTGGGGAAGGCAGCGACCAGCGGGAGAAGGACGCGGCAGAAAGGGAGTAGCGTCATGGAACGGCATATCTTCTTGGTCGGGATGCCCGGAAGCGGCAAGAGCGCTCTGGGGCGACGCGTCGCCCTGAAGCTGCAGATGCCTTATCTGGATACCGACGCCTACCTGACCGAGATCACCGGCATGAACACCGCGCAAATCTATGAAAAATATGGCGAAACTGCCTTTCGGGACGGGGAGACCCGCCTTTTATCGGAATTGATCAACGCGACGCCCGGCATCATCTCCACGGGCGGCGGGACGGCGCTGCGGGAGATCAACCGGCTTATCATGCGCGCGCAGGGCTACGTGGTGCTGATTGATCGCCCGATCGATGATATTCTGCTGGACATCCGCGCCGAGAAGCGGCCGCTGCTGGCGCAGAAGGGGCGCGAGGAGATCGAGCGCATTTACGAAGAGCGTATGCCCGTCTACCGCAGCATTGCGGATGTGACGCTGGATAACGGCAATGGCTTCCATAACGGCTTGGCGGCGCTGGAATACGTGGCACGCCAGCTGGGAGCGCGCACCTGACGCCATAACGCCGGAACGG
This sequence comes from Eubacteriales bacterium, assembly GCA_021371895.1. Taxonomy (GTDB): domain Bacteria; phylum Bacillota; class Clostridia; order Christensenellales; family Aristaeellaceae; genus CAXXOK01. The sequence continues at coordinate 4,536 of JAJFVI010000222.1, forward strand.
CGGTTAAATAATAATAAAAAGGCTCCCGCGGGTGAACAGGCGGGAGCCTTTTTGGTGCGACGAGAGCTTTAACGGCCTTAATTGAGCGCGAGCTTGAGCGTTTCCAGATTATCGGTCATAAAATCCACATAAGTTTTACCCTGTGCGAAATCGTCGGCCGTCAGGTTATGGCAGGCGTAGAAAATGTGGGTGGGAACACCGGTTTCGTCGCTGATGGCATCGGCGATCGTATGGGTGGAAAGTTCCGGGTACAGGATCAGCGGCACCTGATCCTGCCGCACCTTATCGATCAGGAAGGCGACGGTCTGCGCGCTGGGCTCGGTTTGCGCGGAACAGCCGGGGAAAGCGGCGTAGTAGCTGAGGCCGTATTCATGCGCGAAATAGCGCATGGGGAAGCGGTCGCCGAAGATCAACTCGGTGCGTTTGCCGCTTGCGACCACCGCGCGGAAGGCATCGTCAAGTGCCTGCAGTTTCGCTGTATAGGCATCGGCGTTGGCGCGGTAGGCGTCGGCGGCATCCGGGTTAATGGCGCTCATTTCCGAACAGATAGCGTTGACCATGACGATGGCGTTGACTGGGGACGTCCACACGTGCTCGTCCAGATCCGTTTCCGTCGCACTGGGACTGGCCTGTGGCTCCGCGCTGACATCCATCCCTTCCACGTGTTCTTCTGTAAGCGTGGTCACCATGCCCGTCAGGGAAAGCGCCTTCACGTCGCTGTCCGGCATGGAGGCGAGGATGTCCGTAACCCACGCGTCAGACTCGCCGCCAACGTAGATAAACAGATCGGCGTTACGAATGGCAATCATGTCCTGCGGCGTCGGTTCGTAGGTGTGCATCTCTGCGCCGGGCTTGAGCAGCATCGTCAGTGCCACGGTGCCCGTATCGCCTGCCACAGCGCGTACGAAATCGTATTGGGGGTAGATAGTCGCCACGACGCTGATAACCGGAGCGCTTTCCGCCACCGCCGGCAGCATGGGGAACAGCAGCAGACACGCAAGCAGGAAGGAAAACAGCTTTCTCATCAGGGATACCTCCGAATCGTTTTTCGCGCCCGGACGGCCTTCAAAGGCGGCCGCGTCGCGCGGGGATACATCCGCATCGGACGAGCGGACGAACCGTCCTTGTCAAATGCAAAATGAATATCATTTTCATATTATAGAACAAGCGGGACGTGATGTCAAGCGCAAGGGCGAAAGAAAATCGCAAAAATCAACATAAGGAAACTACATGGAGAAATATAGCTGAAATCACAGATAGAAAACAGGCTGCACCGGCAGCCCGCCATTGGTATATCAATTAAAAAGACGGTGATATCCTTACCCTGTACTATCAGGCCGGTTCCGGCTCGCGGGTGGACGGGTGCGTTTCCAACGGCGCACCGACGCTCGCCGTATCGTAGGCGATGAATCACAGGGGAAGCGCGCAGTACAGGTACGCCACGGGGACGAACGCAGCGGCTCCCTTCGACTCTCCTGCGATGCGTAGCGCACACCATTCGTCTGCGTGGGATGGGGAGGCGAAAATCCGGCATTAAGAAAACGCGATTCCATTCCGCAGCTGCCATGGGCAACCCCCTGCCGGTCGGGATTACCGCCGTGGCAAGGCGGAGTGAAAAGGGCTTATCGTCCTGAAAATGGCTTCACGGGAACGATGCCGCGGAACATGCCTTAAGCCTCGGCGTCATCAAATGGCAGCGCAATGCGGTTGTTATCGTGCTCCCACAGTTTATCCAGCCTGTAAAACTCTCGTTCCTGCGTGTGGAACAGGTGCACCAGCACCGTACCGTAATCCAGCACAATCCAGCGCGCGTCCCGATGGCCATCCTTGCGCAACAGGGGTACGCCCGCATCGGCCAGTTTTTGTTCCACCTCGTCCGCCAGCGCTTTCACCTGCAGGGTGTTGCGACCGCTGGCGATGACCATCACATCGGCAATCACCGTCAGGGGGGTCACATCCAGCGCTACGACGTCCTGCGCTTTCTTTTCGTACAAGGCCCGGGCAGCTGTCAGAACGATTTCCTTTCCTTCCATCAGGGCAATCTCTCCTTTACCATATCGTCGGGTAGGCGTTTCAACCATTCGATCACGCGTTGCGTGGCAGGGTGGAGCACGGCGCGTTGCTGCGTTACGTAGAGCTGCGTGGAATGCAGCGAACGGAGCGTCGCCTCCACAAGGCTTTTATCGGCCAGATTCCGTATCACTTCCAGAGCGGGGTAGAAGCGGCGGCTGGGTTCGATTTTATCCGCCAGATAGAGCACCATATCGGTGGGCAGCATTCCCACGCGCCCTGTGGTGTGGCAGCGGATAGCCGAGAGAATATTGGGGTCATGCACCCCATATTCGGTTTCCGCCAGCACCGCGCCCACAGGCCCGTGGAGCATGTTTTCGTTTGCGAGGGTTTCCTTGTCCAACAGCAGCCGGTGTTCTTTGGCAATGCGCTGGAGCGTCTGCAGGGGCATGCACTTGGCGCAGTCGTGGATCAGCCCTGCCAGTTCGCATTGCTCCTCGTCAAGCCCGTGGATCCGGGCGAGCCTGCGCGCCGTAGCGGCTACCAACAGCGAATGGAGCAGGCGTTTTTCGCTCAGCGCACCGCGCAGCTTGAGGTACATCGCCCCGGCGCCTGTGGGGGCCGGGCTTACGCCGTACAATCCCATAATACGGATGTATTCCATTACCTGCGCAGGGAGTTCCTCCGGCGTTTCCCCCAGGGCCAGCCGTGTGCGGATGTCGCTGGCGCTCACATCCAGGGGCGGGAGCGACAGATACCAGAAGCGCGCGCCTCTGGCTTCCAGCTCCTTCACCAGCGGATGGTCGGCCGCGTCCTGCGTATTGCGGCGGCATACCAGAAAGGTGCACAGAGTAAAAAGTTGGTCGGGGGAGCGCCAGTTGGGAAGCTCTAAAAGCGTATCCTCCCCGATGATGTAAAACAGTTCCGCGTCCTGCATCTGCCGACGAAATTGCGTAAGCGTGTCGACCGTATAGATAATGCCTTCGCGGTCGATCTCGGCGCGCGAGGCGTTAAAGCGCGGTTCCCGCATCATCGCAAGGCGCGTCATCTCAAAGCGATGTTCCGCGTCTGCGAGGCCTTCGTGTTTGTGCGGCGGGTTGCCGGTGGGTAGAAAAACGACCCGATTCAGCCTGGCTTCGTCTAGCGCGCAGGCGGCAATGGCCAGATGACGCTCATGGATGGGGTTAAAGCTGCCGCCCATGAGGCCTATGCGTTCCTTCGCCACGTCTGCGCCTCCTTCCATACCTCTATTATACCCGAAAAAGGCCTAAAGGCAAAGCGTTTTTCAGGGAAATCCGTAAATCAAGCGGCCTGACGCGGGCAACATCCGCCACAGGCCAGCTTTGAGGCTCCCAGCTGTGTGGCTGCGGCTGTCGCGAACAGCCTCCACGCTCGCGAAAAGCCGCTCTCGCTCTCTGTGCCTCCCCCTTGCGCTTCGACTCGACCTGCTCCTATTACCGCCAAGGCAGCGCCGCAAGCACAGCGGTATATTGTAACGGTGGCGTTCACATCCACCATACGAGAGTGGAAGTTGACAGCTCGTTTGGGAATCGCTATAATTTCGGTACGATGGAACCGTTTTCATTGCGGGAGGGCTTATGAAGAGCGTCAATATTCAGGATATCGCACGCGAAGCCGGCGTGGGTAAGGCGACCGTATCGCGTGTGATTAACGGCAAAGGATACGTTAGCCGCGAGACATCGGCGAAGGTAAAGGCGGTCATGGAACGTTACCATTACCAGCCTTCCGCTCTGGCCAGAAGTCTGTCCCGGCAGGAGAGAGACGCTATCGGCCTGATTATTCCCGAGGCGAATAATCCGTTTTTTTCCAGCCTCCTGACCGGGGTGAGCGAAATGACGGATAAATGCGGCTACACGCTCATACTGCGCACTTCCGGCAACGAAAAGGAGCGGGATTATAAGGCGTTGGAGGCTATGCGCTACCAGCGCGTGAAGGGACTCGTTTACGTGCCTGCCTGCAACTACGAGAACGAGCGGGATTTTGCGGAAATGGCTTCGCGCTTGAGCGACCTGGGCGGCCCCTGCGTTGTGCTGGATCGGCCCATTCACCGGCTGGATTGCGATTGTGTGCTCAGCGACAACTTCAGCGGTGCGTATGCCGCCACCGAGGCGCTCATCCACGCCGGGCACAGGGAAATCGGCGTGATTGCCGGCAACGTACAATTGATAATCGGGCGCGAGCGTCTGGAGGGATATCGAAATGCCATGACGCAAAACGGACTTGCGCTGCATCCCTCGTTTCTCCTCACGGGTACCTTCGACCAGGAGGAAGCATACCGTCGCGTCATCGCGATGATGCGTTCGCCCCGGCGCCCCACGGCCTTCTTTATCGCCAACAACCGCAGCGAGATCGGATTTTTAAACGCTATGCGGGACATGAAATTGAAAATACCAGACGATGCGGCGTTCGTGGGCTTCGACGAGCTGCCCGGTCAGTTGGTGTTTGAGCTACCCATCAGTTGTCTGGATCGCGAGGTAATCCTGCTGGGCGCAAAAGCGACCCAGTTGCTGATGCGCCGCTTCGATGAGCCCGGCCGCCCCGCGGAGAAACTGGTGATCGTCCCCCGGCTTTCCCTGCGCGGCTCGGAGCGGTACGTGCCGCAGCCCGCGGCGCGGTGAACGTGGTACGTAGTGGAGCGGCGTCTCTTTGCACGCCTTGTGTTCCAACGGGGTTGGTGCTAGAATAGGAAACAATCTCAGCGGCGCTGTATGCCGCAAACGCGCATGTGGCGGACGGGTAAATGCTATATTTTTCAGGCGGGGAGGAACGGTACGTGAAGAAATCCCATTGTTTGGTGTGCCAGCTTGCGCTTGTCTGCCTCGCCTGTGCAGTGCTGCTGACCGGATGTACCCCTGCAGAGCAGGATAAGGCGGGGGTAACGGATGAATCGCAGATTTTGCTGGGCTTTTCCCAGTTGGGTTCGGAAAGCGCATGGCGCCTGGGCAACACAAAATCCGTGCAGGATGCGGCCAAGCGCGCGGGCGTGCAGCTGATGTATGAAAACGCGGAACAGAAACAGGAAAAGCAAATCAAGGCCATCCGCTCGTTTATCGCCTATCAGGTGGATGTGATCGCCTTTTCCCCGATCGTGGAGGATGGCTGGGATAATGTCCTGCAGGAAGCCAAAAAGGCGGGCATTCCCGTGCTGACCACCGACCGGCGCATCAACACCGCGGACGATAGCCTGTTCGTGGGTTTCGTAGGCTCGGATTTTTACGAGGAAGGCCGCCGCGCGGGGCGCTTCGTATTGCAAAAAATGGTGGACGCGCAGCATGTGAACATCGTGGAGATTTCCGGCACTATCGATTCCACCCCCATGCGCCAGCGTGCGGCGGGCTTTCGTGAAGTGCTGGCCGGAGACGACCGATTTATAATTCTGGAAAGCGTTTCCGGCGATTTTCTGCGTTCCAAGGGCAAAGAGTGTATGCAGGAACTGCTGAGCCGCTACGACGATATCGATATCCTGTATTCCCATAACGACGCTATGACGCTGGGGGCTATCGAGGCCATTGAAGAAGCGGGGCTTACGCCCGGCAAGGATATTGTGATCGTAACCGTGGATGGGGAACAGGCGGCCATCGATCTGCTGAAAGCCGGCAAGATCAACTGCGTGGTGGAATGCACGCCGCTGATCGGGGATATGATTATGGAACTGGCTAAAAAACTGGCGGCAGGGGAATCCATTCCTCGCAACACCTACTCCGAGGAACGGTCTTTTACCGAGTTCGATACCGACCTGGACAGCCTTCCTCCGCGGGGGTACTGAGCCATGCGTACGCTATTCGACCGTCTTTTTCGCCGCCTGGGCGTGGGTAACAGTCTGGCGGAGCGACTGCGCTTCAGCTTTATGGTCATTATGGCGCTGATGCTGATCCCCGCGCTGGTGAGTATATGGACCATGCGCACCTATGCCGACAGCTACCATAACGCGATTTTGCAGGTGGAGCGCGTATCCTCGCTGAAACCGCTGGTCAACTCCGATATTCCCGACGAGATGTGGAGCATCGTAGCGGGGCGCGTATCCTTTGCGGACGGCCGGCAATATGCGTTGATGGACGAGATAAACGTGGCGCTGGAGGATCTGATGACCGCTGCCGGCGGCAACTCCACCGAGCTTACCGTCGCCCGCCGCACTATGGATACCCTGAAAGGCTACATTGACCGGATGGGGGAGCAGATCGCCTCGGGCGCGCTGGTGGCCGACAACGAAGCGCTTCTGGAAGAGGTGCGCAGCGTTGCCTCGCTGGTGGGGGACATGCTGGAGAAGTACATCACCGTGGAGATCAGCGCGACCACGGAAACCAGTCTGCGCCTGCAGGAACAGCTGCTGCTCATCCTGTGGCTGATGGTGCTCCTGCTGGTGATTACCTTCGCTTTCGCCATGCTTGCGCAGCGGTCGCTGTCGCGGGCCATCCGCACGCCCATTGCCAAACTGGAACGTTTTGCCGGTGCCATTGCCGAAGGTGATCTGCGCGCGCGTGTGGATAAGCCGGAAGTGTCGGAGCTGCGCGGGCTGACCGAGAGCCTCAACGTGATGGCCGGAAAACTGCAGCAGCTGATTGACGAGAACCGCCGTGAGCAGGAGAATTTAAAACGCAGCGAGCTCAGAACGCTGCAGGCGCAGATTGCTCCACATTTCCTGTATAACACGCTGGACGCCATCGTCTGGCTGGCGGAGGCGCAGCGCACGGACGAGGTGATTCATATCACGCGCGCGCTTTCCGACTTTTTCCGCATCTCGCTTTCGCAAGGCCGCGACTGGATTCCGCTGTCCGACGAGATTAAGCATTTGCAAGGTTATCTGACCATCCAGAAAATCCGCTACCGCGATATTCTGGATTATGAAATCAACATTCCCGGCGCGATGGTCAACCGCCAGATCCTGAAACTGCTGTTGCAGCCGCTGGTGGAAAATGCCATTTACCATGGTATCAAACACCGGCGCGGGCGCGGCGTCGTGCGCGTAGTGGGCCGGGAGCAGGATGGGATGATGATCCTTACGGTGGAAGATAACGGCGCGGGCATGACGCCCGAAAGATTGACCCAGGTCAGGGAAAGCCTCGCCAGCGACGACGCACAGGTGGAGGGGGAGCGCGGCTGTTACGGCCTTTTTAACGTCAACAAACGCATCCAGCTCTACTACAACCAGCCGGAAGGCGTGCGCATCGAAAGCGACGAAAACGGTACGACGGTCACACTGTGCGTGCCATTCGGGAGGACGGACGATGTACAAGGTATTTCTGGCGGACGATGAAATTGTGGTGCGGGAAGGTATCCGCAGCAACTTTCCCTGGGAGCAGACGGATTTTGTCCTCGCCGGCGAAGCGCCGGACGGGGAAATGGCGCTTGCCATGCTGCAGGACATGAAACCAGATATTCTGATTACGGATATTCGGATGCCGTTTATGGATGGACTGGAGCTTTGCCGCGCCGTCAGCGCCACCATGCCGTGGATGTACATCGTGATTTTGAGCGGCTATGATGATTTTGCCTACGCCCGGGAGGCGATCTCGCTGGGGGTGAAGGAATATCTGCTCAAGCCCGTCAGCGGGCAGGAGCTGCTGCAGGTGCTCAACCACCTCGCCGATTGCATCCGTGAGGATAAGCGGCGTCAGGCCAACCTGCGCACCTTCCGAGACCAGTTAGCTTCCTCCGGTCAGCTTTTGAAGGAGCGGCTGCTGAGCGATCTCATTGCCGGCGCGCCGGAGGCGGACGTTATGGAGCGTGCCCGCGCGCTGCAGATGGGCTTGGTTGCGGGTCGCTACCTGATGATGGTGATTGAGCTTGGGCAGGAAACCGTAAGCGCGGAGGAGACGCGCGCCGCCGAGAGCGTGCTGCGCCGCCTGTTGGAATCTAGCGGCGGAACGGTGTGCCTGTGCCAGGCACAGGGGCGTTTCACGATGTTGGTGATGGGGGACGACAACAACGATATTGAGGAGCGGACGTACGGCCTGGCCCAGGCCGTGAAGTTCGACGTGGAACGCAACACCGATCTCAAGCCCCTCATGGCCATCGGCACCACCGTACGCACGCTTGGGGAAGTGCCGCATTCCTATGCCGACGCCTGCGCGCTTTTGCATACCCTGCACGAGGCGGAAAGCGCCAACTGCGACCGCCGAATCGTGGGTGTATTGGACATTGCTCCACAGGAGAGCCTGTCGCTGGTCAATGTAAAAGTGCCTCAGATTTTTGAAAAGCTGCGCAATGCGAGCCGCGCGGAAGTGGACGGCATCCTGTCGGACTATATCTGCTCCATCGGGCAGACGGCCGCGCAAAGCAAGCTGATGATCAACTACATCTTCGTGGATATCGTATTGTCCGCATCGCGGATTATACGGGATTGCGGAGGGGAGCCGCAGGAAATTATCCCCTCGGCATTCCGGCAGGACGGGCAAAGCGCGGCCTCCACCCTGGAGGAGGCAATAGCCATGGCGCGGGAGTTGCTGCGAGCCGCGCTTACGTACCGCGACGAACAGGGTTCCGCGCGCTACGGGGTGGTCATCCGTAAGGCGAAGGCGTATATCGACGGACATTCTGCCAATCCCGATCTGACGCTTAGGGACGTGGCCGGGCACGTGGCGTTGAGCAATAACCATTTTTGTACGGTCTTTTCGCAGGAGACGGGAGTTACGTTTACCGAGTACCTGACCTCGGCGCGCCTGCAAAAGGCCAAGCAGCTGCTGCGCGACCAGCAGATGCGCACCTCCGATGTGGCGTTCGCCGTAGGGTATAACGATCCGCACTACTTCAGTTACCTGTTTAAAAAGAACACGGGTCTTTCCCCGCGCGATTATCGCAAAGTCGAGTGAAAGCGGCAGTTCTAAGGTTAAGTGGTTCATCGCGCAAACAAGTTAGCCGTAAAATTTACCAGAAAACGGAAAATATTCACCGTACACGGCCGGTCGAAAAAACAACGAAATCAACTTCAAAAGAATCTCAACCTAAAAGGGAAACCAATGGCTTTTATTTGTGAATCGCCTCCGATACAATGATTCTATCATCGGGAAGTACGGACAGCTTCCCGGAATAAAATCGAGGAGGTTCACAACATGAAGAAACTGATCGCTGTGATTCTGTCTCTGGCGCTTGTTATGGCGCTGGGCACTACTGCGCTTGCGCAAGACACGCTGACCGTGGCGTTCTCCCAGATCGGGCAGGAATCCGACTGGCGTACCGCCAATACCGACGACGTCTGCAAAGCCATTCAGGACGCCGGATGGAACCTGGTGTATGATGATGCTCAGCAGAAACAGGAAAACCAGGTGAAGGCGCTGCGCAACTTTATCACCCAGGGCGTGGACTACATCGTGTTCACCGCCATCGTGACCACCGGTTGGGACGAAGTTCTCCAGGAAGTGAAAGACTCTGAAATCCCGCTGGTTCTGATCGACCGCTTCCCGCAGACGAGCTTCGCGGATGACAGCTGGTTCACCGCGTTCTTCGGCGGCGATTTCGTTGAAGAAGGCGCGCGCGCTGCCCGCTGGATCGTGAATTACTACAAGAGCCTCGGCCGCGGCGACGAAGAAGTCAACATCGTCCGCCTGGAAGGCACCACCACCTCCGATCCGCAGGTCGGCCGTTCCAAGGGCTTCGACGACGTGATCGTCAACTACCCGAACTTCAAGATCGTCGCTTCTCAGACCGGCAACTTCACAAGCGCCGAGGGCCAGGCCGTTATGGAAAGCTTCCTGAAGAGCGTTGATAAGATCGACGTGCTGTGGGCCGAGAATGACCAGATGGCGCTGGGCGCGATCGAGGCTATTAAAGCCGCCGGCCTCCAACCCGGCAAGGACATCATTATCGTCGGCTGCGACGGCGTCAAACTGGCGTTTGAAGCGATCGTCAACGGCGAAATGAACTGCACCGTAGAGTGTACACCGCTCATGGGCAGCCGCGTGGTCGAAGTCATTACGGGCCTCGAAGCCGGCGAGACATTCCCCAAGATCGTGCATCCCGTGGAGTACGTATATGATGCCAACGGCGGCATCGCCTATACCGACGATGGCACCGCGCTAACCCGCAAGGCTGCCGACTACATCGCCGAGCGTCTCTACTAAGTTAACGAATCTACCACATAAGAACGCAACCAACCATTCACGGGGGCGGGAGCCTGGCTCCCGCCCTTCTTTTCAAACCGGAAGGGGTGAGATCATTGCCGGACAAGCGTATCCTTGAAATGAAGGGAATCGAAATCCAGTTTCCGGGCGTGAAGGCGCTGGACAAAGTGGATTTCGACCTGATCGCAGGCGAGGTACACGCGCTGCTTGGCGAAAACGGCGCGGGAAAATCCACGCTGATCAAATGTCTGACGGGTGTGCATCACATGGATGCGGGCAAGATTATCTACGATGGCAAAGAGATTACGCCAACCTCCCCGCAGGCTGCTATAAACATGGGCATCTCCACCGTGTTTCAGGAGATCAACCTATGCCAGAATTTGACGGTGGCGGAAAACATCTTCGTGGGACGTCTGCCTATGAAGAGAAGGCACCGGATCGACTGGAAAGGAATCAACAACCGTGCGTCCGAACTGCTGAAGCGCTTTAATATTCACATCGACGTCACGCGCCCGCTGGACTATTTTTCCACGGGCATCCAGCAGATGGTATCCATCGCCCGCGCCGTGGACATTAAGGCGAAAATTTTAATTCTGGATGAGCCGACCTCCTCGCTGGATGAAAACGAGGTGGAGAGGCTGTTTGACGTCGTTAGGGAACTGAAGAAAAGCGGTATGGGGATTATCTTCATCACGCACTTTCTGGATCAGGCTTTTGTCATATCGGATCGCCTGACGGTGCTGCGCAACGGCCGACTTGTGGGCGACTTTTACGCCAGAAACATCAGCAAGATCGAGCTGGTGCGCCAGATGATCGGCAAGGACATGGAACAGATCTTCGCGCTCAAACGCCCCACGGTCGCCGCGGACGCTACGAACATGCTTGACGTAGAGTCGCTGGGAATCGCCAGCAAAGTGGCCGATGTGAGCTTTACACTGAAAACGGGCGAGTTGATCGGTTTCGCGGGACTGTTGGGCAGCGGCCGTACCGAAACGGCTGAAATGATTTTCGGCGTCACCCGGGCGGAGCATGGCACGATCAAGATACATGATCGTGAGGTTCGCATCCATTCGCCGCTGGACGCGATCAACCAACAGATGGCGTTTTGTCCCGAGGATCGCAAGCGGGACGGGATTATCGGCGATTTGAGCGTCAGAGAAAACATATCGCTGGTGGTGCAATCCCGCCGGGGCATTTTTAACCCCATGAGCATAAAGGAGCAGGCGGAGCTTGCCGACCAATACATTCAATTGCTGGGCATCGCCACGCCGGACGCGGAAAAAAAGGTTGGGGAACTCTCCGGCGGTAACCAACAGAAGGTGATTTTGGCGCGCTGGATGGCCACACAGCCGGATCTGCTGATACTGGACGAGCCTACCCGCGGCATCGACGTTGGGGCGAAGGCCGAGATCCAGCGCCTGATGCTAAAAATGTGCGCCGAGGGTGTATCCGTTATCTTTATTTCCTCCGAACTGGACGAGATCCTTCGCTGCGCCAACCGTGTGATTGTCATGCGTGATCGCTGCAAGGCAGGCGAACTGCCTGGCGAATCAAGCAGGCAAGAGGATATTCTGCATGTGATCGCGGAAGGCACGGCGACGGGGGAGGAGGCGTAACTATGAAATGGAAGTTTGACAGCCAACATATCCTGAAATCCAAGATCACCTGGGCGGTGGTCGCGGAACTGCTGATACTGCTGGTATGCCTGATCATCCGTCCTGAATTCTTTGAAATCAGCTATCAGGAATCGACGGGGATGCTCTACGGATCGATTATCGATATTCTGAACCGCTCCTCGGAGATTACCATAATCGCGCTGGGCATGACGCTGGTCATCGCGCTGGCGGGCACCGATCTTTCCGTGGGTGCTGTGGTGGCTCTCAGCGGTGCGATAGGCCTCAAACTAATGCGCTGGGATATGAGCGAATACCCAACGGCGGGCAACTACAGCGTAACCCCGCTGATCTGGGTTTTTCTGGTGGCGTTGGGGATCTGCTTTTTATTCGGGTGCTTTAACGGCCTGATGGTCTCACGCTTCGGGCTGCAGCCGATCATCGCGACGCTGGTATTGATGGTGGCTGGCCGCGGCGTGGCGCAGATCATCACGAATGGGCGTCAAATGACAACCAACTTTGCGCCGTTCAAATTTATCTCCCAGGGAAGCGTGCTCTTCCTGCCAATGCCCATCATTATTACGGCGGTCATTTTCATCCTCATGGTACTCCTGACGCGAAAAACATCCTTCGGCATGTTCGTGGAGGCGGTCGGCATCAACCCCCGCGCCAGCCGCGTATCGGGGTTGCGAAGTTCGTTGATTATCTTTTCGGCCTATGCGATCACCGGCTTGCTTGCCGGCATCAGCGGGCTGATCTACGCCAGCCGCATTGGCCAAAACGACAGCAACAACGCGGGCATCAACTACGAGATGGACGCGATCCTTGCGGTCGTCATCGGTGGTACCAGCATGTCCGGCGGCAAGTTCAGCCTGGCAGGAACGGTCATGGGATCAATCATCATCCGCACCATCATCACCTTCGTGTATTATTTCGGTGTTGCGGCTGAAGCGATCATGGCGTTTAAGGCGCTGATCGTTCTGGTGGTGATCGTTTTGCAAGCCGAACCGGTGCGTGAGTTTATCAGCAAACGCAGAAAGGCTCGCAAGACCGCGATAAGGGGTGAGCTGCATGGATGAGCGCACGATGAGAATCAGGCGGCAAAGCTTTCTCAACCGGGTGTTGAACCCGAGATATATCATGGTGTACGCAACCATCGGCGTTTTTTTGCTCATCTACCTGTTCGGCGCGCTGATGTATGGCGACATCGGCTTCACTACCATCCGCACATTCCTGAACATGTTTATCGACAACGCTTACTTCGGCATCTCCGCTGTCGGCATGACGATGGTGCTGATCACCGGCGGTATCGATTTGTCGGTGGCGGCGATCGCTGCGCTTACCGGCATGTTTATCGCCTACGGCAATACAATCCTTGGCATCGACCCCTTCCTGTGCATCGCTTTTGCGATGGTGATCGGCATTGGGATGGGGGCGCTGATGGGCGCGATGATCCATTACCTGAACGTCCCTCCGTTCATCACCACGCTTACGGGTATGTTCCTGGCGCGCGGCGTATGCTCCATGATCAGCAGCGAATCCGTCGCTATCAACAACGACGCGTTTAACGCCCTGGCCGGATGGAAAGTGAACGTGATGAAGCTGGTGGACGGCGTGTGGGTGAAGGTGAAGCCCATCGCGTTTATCAATCTCAACGTTCTTCTATTTCTGTTCGTGATGCTGTTGGGCGCGTATCTGCTCAAGAGCACGAAGTTCGGCCGCAATGTGTACGCTGTTGGCGGCAACGAGCAAAGCGCCAAACTGATGGGCCTGCCCGTGGCGCGAACGAAAATCCTCGTATACGCGTTCAACGGTCTATGCTCGGTGCTGATGGGCGTAAGCTACGCTCTGTACGTAAAGAGCGGCTGGGCTCTGGCGCTGATGGGCGGCGAGCTGGATGTGATCACCATGGCTGTTATCGGTGGCACGCTGCTGACCGGCGGCGTGGGGTATATGCTGGGTACCTTCTTTGGGGTCATGCTCAAATCAATCATACCGGCGTTGATTACCTTCAACGGCAACCTGCTCTCCTGGTGGGGAAAGATTGCCACGGGCGCGCTGCTGCTGCTGTTTATCGGCATCCAGCGCATCGTGGTTACGTACTCGGCAAAACGCAAAGGCAAAGCTGCCGATTGTGTATCCAAGAAGACCTGAAAACTGCTTCGCTTCGCATTAAAAGCCACGAGACTCCCGGCCGGCAGCAGATGGGAATGCCTGGCGGCGGGAGTCTCGTGGCGCAGCTGTGTAACCGCCCTTTGTAAAGAATACAGATGGGTAAGCCTGTGCCATATAGGGCTTTGAAGCGACGGGAGGCAAACTGAAGGGGCTTGTGGGATGCCTGAGGGCAGGCGTTATGAAGGAGACGTACTTCGGATCACTGTTAAGGTTTGCTTGATACGCTTTTTTTCCAGATACATCTTTTCGTCCGCGCTGTTGATGATATCGTCGATACTATGATGAACGCTGCAATCCATCACTTCGATCCCATGGCTCGCGCTGATGAGATAGCTACGGTTTTCGGTTTCGTTAATATGGGCATATTCCTGATCGATCCGCGTCCAGATCTCTTCGCATACTTTGGTGCTCAACCCCGAAATGATGACGAGGAACTCGTCGCCTCCGAGCCTGGCGATAAAATCTGTTTCCCGGATATGCGTCTGTATTCCCTGAACGACGCTTAGAATAAGCTCGTCGCCGGACTCATGCCCGAACGTGTCGTTGACTTCCTTTAACCCGTTTATGTCAATAAAGCAGACACAGAACCCGCAATGCGATTCTTTTTGCTTTGCGCGCATCCTGCTTAGTTTTTCAAGCCCCGCCCGTCGGTTATAAACGCCGGTCATCGCGTCAAACCGGGACATATACTCCAGTTTCTCTTTTTGCTGCTGGTTCAGCGACAGCAAAAAGGCGATGACGAACGCGATAAGAAGGATCATGCCGTAGACGTATGCGTAATTACGGATAACCTTATATAAAAATAACCAAAAACCGTCTGTAAACAATTGTCCGTCTTGGGTATCTGCGGAAAGGTAGGAAACGAGGTACCAATCCCCCGAACCGAGCACAAGGGAACCGTTCTGCACCTCCGACGACAAATCGCCGCCGGTGAGGAGCCTTATATAATTGAACACGCCGTTTCCCGATACCAGAAAACTGGATTCGCCGGCTTGGATCGCCGACCATTCGGCGGGAAATTCATTCGCGAAGGATATGGCGGTACGATCTTCGTACATAAAAGTCCATTCTTTATCCCTGTCCTCGCTGTTATAAAGCCAGTAACCATCCGCGTTTAATAAATACAATACCCCATGGTCATTTGCGGTACCCGAGCGCAGATGCTTCAGCATATCTTCCGCCAGATAATTCAGTACCACGATGCCCTCCAGCGGTCCATCCGGGGCGAAAATCGGCGTTGCCAGACGCAGCATCGGTTTGATCGGCAACTGAATGACGTTGTTTTCCATATTTAGATCCATCTTAGTAAGATAGAGTTGGTTGTTTGCAAGCCCGATTGTTTCCTGAAAATAATAACGGTCTTTTTTATTTTGCAGTGTGCCGGGCGAAACAATATAGGCGCCGACCTTGCTTTGATTGATGCGGACGACCTCGTTTCCGTCTATATCCAAATACCGTATCTGATCATAAACCATTTCACGGTTTGAAAAGGAACGCCATATATCTTCGACGATCGAATGATTGTGTTCGGTGGAGAGCAGCAGGTGCAGACTATCCTTAATAAAGAGCAAATCCGACGTTAAATTTCTTATGCTTGTGGAAACAAGGCTGTTCATTTCATTGAAAATGGCCTGTTCATCATTCCTTACGATCGTCTGCTTATGTTGTACATCAATGGATTGAATCCATTAGGACATGCCCATGAATACGAGCGCCAGCGTTAAGAAGACCCATAGTGTGTTGCTTGCGACACGCTTAACAGGTGAAATAAGCCTCTTAGCCATTTTAACACCTTCCTCCCCGGATTGATTACCCCTGCATCAAACCGATTGCATGAAGACGAGGGAGTTAAAGAATCAGAAGGGTGAGTCGGAACTCTGTTTGTCCATGTTATGTTTAAAAGAGGGGTCAAGGCCTGTGCAGCATGCTTTTAAAAAGTATGATCTTCATTTTCATCATATGACTTATCTATATGATAGCATATATTGGGAAGTATTAACAGCTTTTCACATTATTCATCTGCCGCGTGCGTTTGCTCGAATCAATGCCGATGCTTCTTCACTATGGTAATGTTTGGGTTTATGGTATATACTTAGGGAAAGACGGCGTGAAGGGAGTGAGATAGGTGTTTGTATCGAACGTGTTTGTCAACGCTCGCAATACCAGCCTTGCAATGGCCCTGATCCTTCTGCTGACCGTTATGTTTTTCTTCCTGAAGGGGCGCGCCTTAAAATGGAAACGACCATTTATCCTCATCACGATTGCCTGCAATGTGATCTATCTGGTTTGGCGCTCTATTTACACGCTTCCGTTAAACCATGGAATTCCCAGCATGATCTTCGGTATCTTGCTGCTGGCCGCTGAACTGATGGGGTTTTGCCAATCCGCCGTATTTCGGATGATATTCACGAAAGCCCATCAAAACACACCGCATTCGCTTGACGAATGGGCCGAGGTGCCAACGGTAGACGTTTTTATTGCGACCTACAATGAGAGTGTGGCAATTCTGCAGAAAACCGCGATGGCTTGCCAGGCGCTGGAGTATCCCGC
>JAJFVI010000248.1 GCA_021371895.1 Eubacteriales bacterium
CTTGCTGTCCCAGATGACCTCCGAGGATAAGGCGGCACAGATGCTGCACGTTACGCTGGTTACCCTGAAGGAGAGCTGGTTTAACGAACTCGACATTGGCTTCGCCCTTGCCTATACCTATCTGGCCGACGGCGCCGAGGCCGCGGCTCAAAACACCAACGAGATCCAGGCGCTGGCCGAAACATCCCGCCTGGGCATACCGGTGGTCTTTTCCATGGACTCGGTGATTGGCGCAAGCTGGGTGGACGGCGCGACCGTGCTGCCGGACCAGATTACGCTGGCTGCCACCGGCGATGCAGACATCGTTCGTGAGCTGGCCAAGATTCAGAACGAAGAGATGCGCGCCATCGGCGTGCGTATGAGCCTGTCACCGGTGGCCGACCTTGCCACGGATCCTCGTTGGGGCCGCGTACAGGAGTGCTTCGGTGAGGATGCAGATACGGCAACAGCCATGGTGGTTGCCGCTATCGAAGGCCTGCAGGGCGGCGCCGAACTGACAAAAGATTCCGTAATGGCCTGCGTGAAGCATTTCCCGGGCTCCGGTTCGCAGACCGCAGGGGTGGACGGCACACCCCTCGTCTATAACGACGACACTTTCCCGGTCGCACTAAGCATATTCCGCGCGGCCATTGATGCCGGCGCCGCCTGCATTATGCCCTACGGTTATTCCACTGTGCCCTACCTTGGCGGCGACGCCGTGGACAACTATGCACACGAGTCCTCCACGGTCATGACAGAGCTGCTACGCGGAGAGCTGGGCTACACAGGCATCATCCAGACCGACTGGGGTCTGAGCCCAACGGCTGCCGCAGTTGCGGGGGCCGATGTACTTGGCGGAGCAAGTCAGCGCGAGATCAGCAAGATCGTGGATGCGCTGAGTGAGGAACAGCTCAACGAAAAGGTCGGCAAGCTGCTCGTAGCCAAGTTTAAATTGGGTGTGTTCGAGAATCCCTATGCGGACGTTGACAACGCAGTCAGGGTGCTTAGCGATCCGACCCACAAGGACGCCGTGAAAGAAGCGGCGGCGCAGGCGCTGACGCTCGTCAAGTACGAGAACGTGGCGCCGCTCAGCGACCGGGAACTCATCGTCGCCGGATCCCTTGCCACGGACGGCCATGCGCTTTCCAGCGGCTGGACCGTGGAAAACTACCAGGCGAAGAACATCCTGACGGCGCTCCAGGAGAAGGCGGGTGCCCAGAACGTAACCTACATCGGCGATGACATTTCACAGGTGAAAGCGAGCTATCCCGAAGGTACTACCGCTATCGCCGTTATCGGCGAGGCCTCCGGTACGCACGAGCCGGAGTGGGGCACCAGCACACTGGTTTTCCCGGACACCCAAACCGACATGGTCAAAGCGTTGCAGGATGCCGGCGTAACGGTTGTGACGGTCGTACTGATGAATCGTCCCTATGTGCTGTCCGACATGGTTGCCAACAGCGACGCTGTGCTGCTGGCGTACCGCCCCGGTATGACCGCGGGCGCGGATGCCGTGGCAGAGGCGCTCTTTGGCGAGCACGCCATCACGGGCCGCACGCCTTTCCAGATACCCGCGTCCATGGATCAGGTGCTGGCGCAGCGGGAAGACGTGGCAAAGGATATTGTGGATCCCCTGTTCGATTACGGCTATGGTATTGACGTGGAAGCCTTTGGACAATAGGGGGGAGAAACAGGTTCAGGAGAAAATATCTGCCGGTTACATCCGATAGGAACCGAGAAAGGTGAACCGTATGGCATCTATAACGATCAAAGATATGAGCGTATCCTATACAAAAGGTAAGACCTATGTGCTGGACAGCATGAATCTGCAGGTGAAGGACGGCGAGTTCTGCGTATTCCTCGGCCCTTCCGGCTGCGGTAAATCAACCGCCATGCACTGCATCGCAGGCTTGCTGCAGACCGCCAAGGGGCAGATTCTATTTGGTGACACCGTGATGTCCTCCGGCAATAAAAAGGATTTCGTCCCGCCCCAGGAGCGCAACATCGCTATGGTGTTTCAGGAATATGCGCTCTACCCCAACATGTCTGTGCGCAAGAACATGTCTTTCGCGCTGGAAACCAAGAAAGCGTCCAAAGAGGAGATCACAAAGCGCGTAGACTACATGGCGAAGATGTTGTCCATCGATCATTTGCTGGATCGCAAACCTGCCGAGCTCTCCGGCGGCCAGCGCCAGCGTGTGGCGCTGGGACGCGCCCTTGTGCGAGACCCGAAGGTCTTTCTGCTGGACGAGCCTCTTGGCAACCTGGATGCAAAGCTGCGCGATCAGGTGCGGTATGAGTTGAAGAAAATCCAGGCGCAGTTGGGCGTGACGACCATCTACGTGACCCATGACCAGACCGAAGCCATGACCATGGCGGATCACATCGTGTTGATGAAGGACGGCCACATTATGCAGGAGGGCACGCCAAACGAATTGTACGACCATCCCAACTGCATGTTCGTTGCAGGTTTCCTTGGCACGCCGCAGATCAACAACTTCGATACAAAGGTGGAAAAGACGAACGACGGCTATGTACTGAAGGCGGAGAGTTTTTCACTCAAGGCCCCCGAAAAAATGAATGCCTGTCTTGTCGCCTATGCAGGCAAGACGATCGTGACCGGCATTCGCCCTTCCGATTTTGAACTGGGCACGAAAGGGGAGGAGGACAGCATCCCGGCGGCGGTGGACTCGATTGAGCCGCTGGGCGACGCGTTCTTGATTTATGTGACGGTGAGTGAGCAGGTGGTCGTGTTCAAGTATACCGGAGAGATCGCTCCCACGACGAAGGAGATCACGCTGAAGCCCTGCAAGGCTAAGCTTCATCTGTTTGACAAGGAGAGCGAAAAGCGCATCAACGCTTAACGTTCCAGACGGAGAAAGGGAAGCTGTTATCTTATAAGCCGGACGGGCGGCAAGGCGAGATTTGCCTTGTTGACGGACCGGCTTTTTTTGAGCTATTCCCATAGCGTAAAAATTCTGATCCGGGGTTGATTGAACTTTGGCGTCGGTTAGGAAAACATGCTTAAAACCACGATAGAACAAGCGATGCAGCCTTCTACGGGGTTTAATTATTGCTTGAACAATCGTTACTTAAGACATAAAACCTTATGAACCAGTTTGTGTTCAGGTATTCTTCCCGCAGGCTGCCGCACACAGATTCGATGTGGGCATTATCCGTTGGTATACCAGGTCTTGAGAATACCAGATGGATCTTCCGGTCGTAGGTCCAGGCATCAAGTGCCCTTGAGATAAACGCCGGACCATTGTCCACTTTGATGTTCTTAGGGATTCCATGCTCTTTGGAAACATGCTGGAGGATCGCACAGGTTCCTTCCCCCTTGATGGCTTAATCCGCATAGGTCGCTAGACACTCCCGGGTATATAGGTCGATCAGGGTCAGCACCTGGAAGCGTTTGCTTTGCCGTGAGCTCCTGTAAAAAGAGTTGACAAAGCAATCGGTTTTTGGTAAGCTCACACTAATTTCATAGTAAACCGCTGAAGCGGAGATAACGGTGACGATGCCCTTACAGAGAGCCCGGATGCTGAGAACCGGGCAGAACGCAAGTCATCAAATGGGCCGCTGAGGGCGCGGGGAAAGGCGCAAGCCGAGTATTCTGCGACGTGTGGGCATACGTCAGTTGCCGGGGATATGCAGGTATCCCGCAAAGTGCGCGGCAGCGATGCCGTGAATCAGGGTGGCACCGCGAGCTGCAAAGCTCGTCCTTGACAGTATTGTCAGGGACGAGCTTTTTCGTATCCTTCCGGGTCCCGAGAAACCTCCTATCTATCCCCGCCGGGGGGAAAAGAAAGGCGTGATGTACCCATGGTAAAGCCAACGCTTGCGGAAGCGACACAGCTTGCCCGCACGGGGGAGTACACCATTCTCCCCATGAGCTGCGAGCTGTACTCCGACACCACAACTTCCATCCAGGTGCTGCGCAGACTTAAAAACGTCAGTTCGCACTGCTATATGCTGGAGTCGGTGGAGAACCAGGAAAAATGGGGGCGTTACACATTTCTTGGGTACGATCCGAAACTTGAATTGACCTGTACAGGCGGAAAGACAACCCTGCGCACAGGCGTGTCGGTAGTCGAGACGGTGGAAAACCCCGGAACGATGATCCGTCGGGTACTGGCGGATTACCGCAGCCCGCGGCTGGACGATCTGCCTCCCTTTACCGGCGGGCTGGTAGGGTACTTTTCCTACGATTACATCCAGTATACGGAGCCCTCTCTCGTCTTGGATGCGAAGGATCAGGAGAACTTCAAGGACGTGGACCTGATGCTTTTCGATCGTGTGATCGTCTTTGATAACTACCTAAACAAGATCATCCTGATCGTGAATGTGAAATGCGCGGATATGGAAGCGGAGTACCGCCGCGGCGAGATGGAACTGCGCAACATGCGCATGTTGATCGTGGAGGGCAAACCCTGCGAAGAAGAGCCCGGCAGATTACTTTCCCCCCTGCGCACCCTGTTTGACCGGGAAGGCTACTGCGCTATGGTGCAAAAAGCGAAGCGCTATATTTACGAGGGGGATATCTTTCAGGTGGTACTTTCCAACCGGCTGGAAGCCGATTTTGAGGGCAGTCTGCTGGATACGTACCGGGTGCTGAGAACCACCAACCCCTCGCCGTATATGTTCTACTTTGCCAGCGAAGATATCGAAATCGCCGGGGCATCGCCGGAGACGCTGGTGAAGCTGGAAAACGGTGTGCTGCATACCTTCCCGCTGGCGGGCACCCGCCCCCGGGGCGAAACGGAGCCAGAGGACAAGCGGTTGGAAGAGGAGCTTCTGTCCGACGAAAAGGAACTGGCGGAACATACTATGCTGGTGGATCTTGGGCGCAACGATCTAGGCAAAATCAGCATGTTTGGCAGTGTAAGCGTGGAAAAATACATGAGCGTGGAGCGGTTCTCCCACGTGATGCATATCGGTTCCACCGTGCGTGGCATGCTTCGCCCCGACCGGGACGCTCTCAGCGCCGTGGAGGCGGTGCTCCCCGCGGGCACGCTCAGCGGCGCGCCAAAGATACGTG
>JAJFVI010000021.1 GCA_021371895.1 Eubacteriales bacterium
GCCTTCCATACCGATGTTGATTATTCCTGCTTTTTCTGCAATCGTTTCCCCAAGACCGCCGTACATCAGCGGTACCGACAGGCGCACCGCCGCAGATAGAAAGGCGGATAGAAAACCGACGGATAAAATCTGCTCAAGCATCCGCGCGCCCTCCTTTCTTGAGGCGTCTAACGGCAGGCTTTACGAAAGGAATCAGTTCCTTGCCCAATATCAGCACCACTACCAGCCCGATGAGTATGTTCACAATCGCTGATGGCACGCCTAGCTGGCGCTGCATGGAGTTGGCGCCCACTTGCATGGCGGCGTAGAAGATCGCCACGGCGAACACAGCCAGCGGGCGATTGCCGGCGATCAACGCAATTAACACCGCGGTATAGCCGCAGTTGGCGGAAATACCCTCCAACAACTTTTTCTGTATCGCAAGCACTTCGATGCCCCCGGCCATGGCGGCCAGCCCGCCGCTTAAAAACGCGGAAAGCACCACACTGCGGAAAACGGAGATGCCGTTGCAGGCAGCCGCGCGCTGGTTTTTGCCCACGACCGTCAACTCATAGCCGACGGTCGTCTTTTCCATGACGAACCAGATGAGCAACACGCAGCAAACGGCAATCAGGATACCCGCATGGAAGCGCGTGGAGGGAATGAGTATTGCCAGCCGCGCGGACGCGGCGATCTTGGCGGACTGGGGCACGTTGCCCGCCGGGTCCATCAAAAACGAACGCACCGCATAGCCCAGAAAATTGATGATGATGTAGTTGAGCATGATCGTCACGATAATTTCGGAAATGTTGAACTTCGCCTTGAGCAGTGCGGCGATCAGCGCCCATATACCGCCGCACACAAACCCAGCCGCCATCGCAAGCACGATGCGCCATACGCCAAACGAATCCGGCAGGTACAGCACAACGACCGTCGTGCCCATCGCGCCCGCGTAAAACTGGCCTTCCGCCCCGATGTTGAAAAAACCCGTGCGGAACGCCACCGCGCAGCCAAGCCCCGTCAGAATCAGCGGTGTCGCCTTAACGAAAATTTCGGCAAAGCTGGAAAATGTACCGAACATACCGTGAAAAAACAGCCGGTACGCTTCCAAGGGGCTTGCACCGCAAGCCCAGATGAGCAACGTGCCCACGGCGGCGGTCAGCAGAAAAATCTTCGTAAAGTCCATCAGTGCCTGTTCGCGTTGTTTTGCCTGCATATTCACGCGCGCTCCTTTTCCGTGATGCCGCCCATCAGCAGCCCCACGCGCTGTACGGTCGCTTCCTTACGGCTGAGCACGCCTGCGACCTTACCCGCAAACAGCACGGCGATGCGGTCGCTTAATGCCATTATCTCATCCAGATCGGCGGAGATCAGCATTACACTCTTACCCGCGTTGCGCTCGCGTACCAGTAGGCTCCGCACAAACTCCGTCGCCCCGATGTCCAGCCCCCGCGTTGGCTGACAGGCGATGATCAGCACGGCGTTTTCCGTTAGTTCCCGGGCGATGACCAACTTTTGCTGGTTGCCGCCGGACAAAAGGCCAACGGACGTCTGTACCCCGGTTTTGCCGGAAGCGCGAATCTGATAAGTGTTCATTTTGTTTTCGGCGCTGCGCACCGCCGCGCGGCGATCCAGCACCCCGGCGCGGGAAAACGGCAGGCGGCGAAATTCCCGCAGCAGCAGGTTATCGCACACGCTCATGCCCATCAAGAGCCCATCATTCTGGCGATCGTCGGAAATGTAGGCGATGCCCGCCTCGTACCGCCCGCGCACCGACAGGCGGCCGATATCGCGCCCGTCCAGCGTGATCTGCCCCACGTTCTGGCGGCGCAAGCCGGTAATAACCTCGGCAAGCTCCTTTTGTCCGTTGCCTTCCACCCCGGCGATGCCGAGGATTTCCCCCCGGCATACGCATAGGCTGATGTCGCACAGCGCTCCGTGCCTGTGCCGGGCGGCCAATGTAACGCCGTTTAGCGTAAGCCTGTCTCCGCTGTGGGCGGTGGCGGCGGGCGTATCCCCTTGCTTTAGCTCCCTGCCGATCATATAGCGGGAAAGCTCTTCCGGGTTGGTCTGCGTAGTCGTCAGGTCGGCCACGTTGCGCCCGTCCCTAAGGATGGTCACTCGGTCGCTGACCGCCATGATCTCGCTCATGCGGTGCGTGATGATGATAATGGCGTACCCTTCGCCCTTCAGTGTGCGCAGAACGTCAAAAAACTGGGCGGTTTCCTGCGGCGTCAGTACGCCGGTAGGTTCGTCCAGTATCAGCAGTTCCACATCCCGGTACAATGCTTTGAGGATTTCCACCCGCTGGCGTTCGCCCACGGATAGATCGGCAATGCGCGTTATAGGATTGACGGTGAGGCCGTATTTTTGCGCAAGGCTGGCGACGCGCGCGGCGGCAGCTTTACGGTTTAACACAAATCCATTGCTTTTGAGGCTGAGAATAATATTGTCCAGCACGGTCATGCGGCGCACCAGCGAAAAATGTTGCTGCACCATGCCGATGCCGCTCTGGATGGCTTCCCGTGGCGAATCAAAACGAACCGGGCGGCCCTTCCAGCGGATTTCGCCGCTGTCCGCGGTGTAAATGCCGTATAAAATATTAACCAGTGTGGTTTTTCCCGCACCGTTTTCCCCCAGAAGGGCATGGATGCTCCCTTTTTCGACGTTCAGGCAAACATTCTCGTTGGCATTAACGCCCGAAAACGCCTTGCAGATGTCCTTCATTTCCAGGATCGCCATAATCACGCTCTCATTCCGTTGGTTGCATAGCATCATGCCGGCGGTCAGGCAAAGCGAAAAGGAGCGCTCCGGTCGGCGGGTTGCGCCGGCCGGAGCGCCAAAGGTGTTAGTTACGCACCACGTAGTCCCGCACGACCACCAGATCGCCGGAGATGATCGCGTCGATGGCTTCCTGCGCGACGGCAGCCACATCCGCGGGGAGGTTGTCGGACAGGAGCACCGCTACGGCGTTATCCGCCATACCCAGGTTGTACACTTCACCCTGGAAGGTACCATCCGCCACGGAGCCAAGGGCGATGTCCAGCACGACGTCCAGGTTGTACAGGGCGGAATCCAGAATATTGTCGGGCGCGAGCGAGCTTTGGTCGTAGGAGTCGCCCTGGCACCAGATGCCGGCCGCTACCGCGGCGCTGATGGCGCCGTTGCCGCAGGCGTTGGCGCAGTGCTTGATGACGTCCACGCCGTCCTCGATCATGGCGGTAGCGGCTTCCAGCGCCAGCTGCGAATCCACGAAGGAGTTGGTCCAGGCGGTTTCCACAACAAGGTCGGGGTTCACGGAAAGCGCGCCGTCTTCAAACCCGTTGATGATCTTCACCAGCGAGTCGCCCTGAATGGGGCCGATAGCGCCGACCTTGCCGGACACCGTCATGGAAGCGGCGATGATGCCTTCCACATAGGCCGTCTGTTCGCAGGCCATCACGTAGGAGGCGACGTTGGTGGCAGCAGCGTTGGACTCGGTGCAGATAAACTTTACATCGGGGTAGTTTTCCGCAACTTCCAGCGCGGGATCGCCGAACTCGTAGCCGTGGCCGATCACCACGTCGTAGCCGGAAGCGGCATAATCCGCAAACGCGGAGGCGATATCGGCGGTACTGAGGTTTTCGGTGTAGGACAGTTCAAACCCATACTTTTCGCAGGCTTTCAGGGCGCCCTCGTAGGCGGTTTGGTTCCAACCCTGATCGTTCACCGCGCCGGACATGCACAGGGCGACCTTCAGCGGTGCCGCGGTCTCCGCGGTACCGGTGCCCACCAGCGACAGCGCCACCACCAGTACGATTACCAGGCTGAGCAACTTTTTCATCAGTGTTTCCTCCCTAAGTGAATTACATTAAACAGCGGCTACGCTGCTTAATACAGGTTGTGGAAGGCGTCGCAAGGCTGACGCAGGACGCGGTTGCAAACCGCTTCCCCCTTTCGCGCCAGCTCGCGTTCGTCTATCCCGGTCAGTTGGCCATCCCTGTAAACGACCTTCCCGTTGATCATCGTCAGCGCGACGTTGCCGGTTACGCCTGCCCGCGCCAGCAGGTTGCACGGATCGTGCAGTGTGCCCGTCAGTTCCAGCGTGCCGGCGTCTACCATAAACAAGTCCGCACCCTTGCCCGCTTCCAGCGATCCGAGGTCCGGCCTGCCCAAAGTTTTAGCCCCGTTTACGGTCGCGATTTTCAGCATATCGTAGGGGGAGATGCAGCCGCCCCGCTGCTTGCTGTGCCATGCCTGCATCAGCCACGCGGTACGCATGGAATCCAAAAGGCTTGATCCGTCGTTGGTGGCGGAGCCGTCGCAGCCAAGACTTACGCACACACCCGCCTCCGCCATTTGGTGAATAGGCAAGATGGGGAAACCGCCAAGCAGCGCGGGGCTGGGGCAATGGGACACGCCCGAGCCCGCTTTGCTGATCACACGGTACTCTTCCGCCGTAAGCTCCCAACCGTGGGCGTACCACACATCCGCGCCGATAAAGCCGATATCGGCACACCAATCCAGTGTGCGCTTGCCAAAGCGCTCCAGCATAATTTCGTTTTCGCCTTCGCCCAAGTGGGTGTGCATACGCACATGCTTTTCCCGCGCAAACTTTACTGTTTCAATAAAGGTGTCCGGGTAGCTGTTGATGGGCTGGCAGGGGGCAAGCACGATCTGGGACATGGAATAGGGGGCCGCGTCGTGGTAAAGGCCGATGACGCGTTCGCAGTCCTTAAGGTACTCGTCCGTCGTTTCCAGCATATTGTCGGGCATGGTGCTGCCCTCGCTGCGCGGCAGCGTGTTGGTGCCACGCCCCGCGTGGTAACGGATGCCCAGCATCCGCGCCGCCTCCATCTGGCGGTCCACCGGCCGCTTGCCGGTCGCCGTGGTGTAGCAGTACTGGTGGTCAAACGCGCAGGTGCAGCCATGCTTAATCAGATCAGCCATGGCGGTCAGGGACGAGTAAAAAATGACCTCGTCGTCCACCCGCTGAAAGATGCGGTAAATTTTATCCAGCCACTGCGGCACGGTCATATTGGGGAAGTCGATGGTTTTCAGGTTGCGGATAAAAGTCTGGAAAAAGTGATGATGTGTGTTGATTAGCCCGGGGTAGATGAACCTGTCCGTCGCGTCGATCAGCTCGTCGTATTCATCCGTCAGACCCAAGCCGATTTTCAGGATGCGCGGCCCCTGCACTAAAAGATCCGCGTTGCGGTATACGTGGTCGTCTCCGTCGCAGGTTACGATCGCCTTTGCATTGCGGATCATCACTTTGTTTTCGATCTTGCATCATCCTTTACGGTGTTCTCCCCTCTATTATAAACCCTATAGTTAGTATAGGCTCAATGCGCATTCTGTTTTTATGCTGTATTTGAACTTTTGATCCCTTGCACGGCTCCGGTGCGAGCTTCACCTTGCACTCGGTGCTGGCCGCCTGCCATCCCCGATATATCGAAGCGAAAAACAAGGTTGGAACCACCTTCATCAGCCGTAGGCTTCTCCCGGCATAACGGCAGTATTCTCCGATTGTTCGATACTTATCACGGTGATCCTTATGCAGTAGTCAGGCAACATACCTTTTGGGTGCGGTTTGGGTTGCGTCCCGGCAGGGCTTTACAGCAAGACGTCGCTACCCTATAATAAAAGCAGCACGATATTCAGCATCCTCCTTTACCGTAGCGCTAGTTTACAGTGGTGAAAGAAGGCTTGCACATGCGCAAAGTTGTCTTTGGGTTCTTTGCGATCCTGCTCATCCTGGCGGCGCTGCTGGGGATTACTAAAGCCTATCTTTTCTCCATTGGCTATATACAGCCGTTTGCGACCGACAGCCGGGGCGTGTCCTACACGGCGAAAGTGGAGGGCAAGAATTTTTATGTACTGGACGCGCAGGGACAATGGAAGGATACGTTCCTCGCGGGTGTGGATATCGGCCTTGGCGTGCCGGGCGCTTTCCCGGGTGAGTTCGCCATCGGCTATGACACTTATTTCGACTGGCTGACGCAGATCGGCGAAATGGGCTCCAATGTGGTGCGCGTGTACACGCCGCAGGCTCCAGCCTTCTACTACGCCCTTTACGAGTATAACCGTGTGGCCGCCTCGCCGCTGTACCTGATGCAGGGCGTGTATATGGACGAGGAAGACGTCGCTAAATATGCGGATGTTTTCAACCCCCAATCCACCACCATCGCCGAAATGCGGCAGGACATCGTCGACTGCGTGAATATGCTGCACGGCAACGCTGTGATCGGGGCAAAGGCGGGCAAAGCGTCCGGCGTGTACCGCTACGATGTATCCAAGTACGTTATCGGCTGGATACTGGGCATCGAGTGCGAAGCGTACCTGGTCAACGGCACCAACGAAGCGCACCCGGAAATCAAAGAGTATCAGGGTAAGTACGTCTACACCGAAAACGCCTCCGCTTTTGAGGTGTTTATCGCGCAGATGAACGAGCTGGTTATCGCCTACGAGACCGAGCATTACGATATGCAGCGCCCGGTGGCGTTCAGCAACTGGGTGACCACGGATCCGCTGACCCACCCCAACGAGCCTCGCGCAGCCGAGGACAGCGCAGTCATTGACGTGGAGCATATCAAAGGTACCGAGCTGTTCAATGCCGGGTTCTTCGCCTCCTACCACGTTTACCCCTATTACCCTGACTTTCTCAACTTCCCCAGCGGGGACACGAGCGTGGACGCGGATTCGTATTACGCATATGTGCTATCCCTGGTGGATTATCATACCATGCCGGTGCTGATTTCTGAGTTTGGCCTGCCCACCGCCCGCGGTGTTACGCATATCAACCATCTGAGCGGCCTCAACCAGGGCGGCAACTCCGAAACGCAGCAGGGCGAAGGACTAGTTCATATGCTGGGCGATATCCACATGGCGGGCTGCATGGGCGGCATCGTATTCGCGTGGCAGGACGAGTGGTTCAAAACATCCTGGAACACCATGGACTTTGACGACAGTTCCGCGCGGCCGAAATGGCAAAACGTCGAGTCAAGCGAGGAAAACTTCGGGCTGACGGCCTTCACTGTCTTCTCCGGCATCGAGATCGATGGGGACGACAGCGACTGGAACGGCGTGCGCAGCCTTGACGGATCCGAAGTGAAGGTGGATTATAACGAGGCGTACCTGTACTTGCGCCTGCCCGTGGAGGATTTTGAACAGCAGACGTATTACGTGCCCATTGATACCATTGCAAAGGAAGGCAACGCCTCCTATCAGGGAGTCAGCTTTGCGCAGTATGCCGATTTTTTGCTGGTGCTCAACGGCAGGGAGAACACCTGCCTGCTGGTGGACCCCTATTATAACGTCAACTATAAACTCTACGGCAAGGAGCTGTTCTCCCAAGCGGAACTGGACGTGTTTGCTGTGCTGGGCAACGGCGCGTTTATCGACGTGCAGCAGGTGATCTGCAACAAGCTCCTCATGCCGCAAACGGGGCAGGAGGTGCCGGTACAGCTGTGGGATACCGGCAAGATGCTCTACGGTAACTCCAACCCAAGAAGCGAGGAGTATAGCTCACTAGCGGATTTCTGCGCGGGGGAAGGGTTTGTGGAAATCCGCATCCCGTGGATGCTTTTAAACTTTGCCGATCCCTCCTCTGGCAAAATTCTGCACTCGCTGCACACGGAATCCGGCTTTGGCTTTGAGAGCATATCCAGTATAGCGATCGGACTTGCCAAGGCGAACGAAACGGAAACAGTCGCCATGTCTGCCTACACGCTTCCCTCCTGGGGCGCGGTCAGCTACCAGCAGCGGATGAAGCAATCCTACTACATGCTGCAAAAAGTATTTCCACAATATGCCACCTACCCCGTCAATAGGGACGAATCCTATGCTAAAGCCCTGCGCCTGCAAGATACGCGCCTGCTGTACGTGCGGCTGGATCGGGAGATGCGCAATACCGAGCTGGTCATCTACCTGCTGATATTCTCCTTGTTGATCGCTATCTACCTGTTCATCCTATTATTGGTCGTCAACATACACCTCAACCGCGTTGCCCGGCGGCAGGAACGGGAGCGGGTAGCCCTGCTCGCGCTGCTTCCCCTGCCGGAAAACGAAATACGGAAAAAGCTCAATTTGCGTTTCCTCTGCTCCGCCAGAGGGGCGGAGCTGCTGTGCCGGTTCCTGACGGAGGAATTGCCCCGCAATAACTGCGCTGCCTTGGTGAATATCCTGTGTACCGACCGATTCTACCGTTGGATGAAGCGGACAATCGCCACCCGCGACCTGATGCTGCGCATCCTGATTGTGCGGTTGGCGGGGCTGTTGCAAAACCGTGAATTTGAAAGCAGTATAATTCCCCTGATGAAGGCACATATCGGCAACCTGGATTTACAGTACGCGGGGTTTCTGGCGCTGTCCATGATGGGCAACCGGGACAGCCTGGTGCTGCTCTGCTCCGATCCAAGCTTTACCAGGCTCCTTTCCTATCGCAGCCTCAAGGAAATCTGCAACGTCTACTCAGGCGATAAACAGTTCCTCTACGAAAAGATGATTGACTCCCAGGATTACTATATCCGCCGGATCATGATCAAAAGTATCGGCACGGAGGGTTTTACAACCTTCGCGCCGCGACTGCTGCCGATGCTGGACGATACGGACGCGAACCTTCTTTGCGACGTGGTGCGCGCGCTGGGGCAACTGCGCTTCGCGGCTGCCGGCCCTCGTATCGCCGCGTTTGTGAAGAGTGAAAACTGGACGCTGCGTAACGTTATGGTGAAGGCGCTGGCCGAGATCGACGCGGAAACCTACCTGCCGGAGCTGACCGAGTGCCTCAAAGACAGGGAATGGTGGGTGCGCTACAACAGCGCCAAGGAGTTGTGCGCGCATGTGCCACTGAACAGGCTGGAGGAGATTCTGTTAACGCTGAACGATCTGTACGCGCAGGAAATACTGCGCTTTGCCCTGCAGGAAGCGAACATGATGGGGAAGGGAGCGGAGCAGGCATGAGAGACGTAATTTATTATATATTGATGGTGGTGAATGCCCTCGCGCTGATTTACATGATCGGCATTACCGCCATGTACTTTTTACAGCTGCTGTTTTCTGGCCTGGCGC
>JAJFVI010000262.1 GCA_021371895.1 Eubacteriales bacterium
ACGCGCCCATCGCACGCGATTATCTGGCGCACCCCGACAAGTTCCAGGACGCCTTCACACGGTCATGGTTCAAGCTGACGCATCGCGATATGGGGCCGCGTGCGCGCTACCTTGGCCCGGAGGTACCGGCGGAGGCGCTGATCTGGCAGGATCCGGTACCCGCGGCGGATTATGCGCTGATCGAGGAAAAGGATATTGCAAAACTGAAGGCCAGCCTTCTGGCTTCGGGCCTGACGCTTGCGGAACTGGTCAAAACAGCGTGGGCTTCGGCTTCCACCTTCCGCGGCTCGGATAAGCGGGGCGGCGCGAATGGCGCCCGCATCCGCCTTGCACCGCAGAAGGACTGGGAGGTCAACGAACCGGAGCTGTTGAAAAAGTCGCTGCGGGCGCTGGAAAAGGTGCAGGCGGAATTCAACAGCGCGTCGGTTGGCAATAAAAAAGTGTCGCTGGCAGACCTCATCGTTCTGGGCGGCGCAGCCGCCATTGAACAGGCCGCTAAAAACGCCGGCTCTGCCGTTATAGTGCCGTTTGTTCCGGGGCGCACCGACGCAGCGCAGGAGCAAACCGACGCGGCGTCGTTCTCAGTGCTTGAGCCCAAGGCGGACGGGTTCCGCAATTACCAGAAAGCGAAGTATACGGTGTCCGCGGAGGAAATGCTGGTAGACCGTGCCCAATTATTAACGTTAACCGCGCCCGAAATGACGGTGCTGCTCGGCGGTATGCGTGTGTTGAACGCCAATTTTGGCCAGTCGGAAAAGGGCGTATTTACCCGCAGGCCGGGGACACTGAGCAACGATTTCTTCGTAAACCTGCTGGATATGGGCACGGAGTGGAGGCCGACTGCTGACGATAAGGACGTATTCGAAGGTCGTGACCGCAAAACGGGCGCGCTCAAATGGACTGCGACGCGCATCGATTTAGTTTTCGGCGCCAATTCCCAGCTTCGGGCCATCGCGGAAGTGTATGGCAGTAACGACGCACAGGAGAAGTTTGTGCAAGATTTCATTACGGCGTGGAACAAGGTCATGGACGCGGATCGGTTTGACTTGCGCTGACGAAAGCGCGAACCAAGTGGGGCGTATGCTTTTGGGCACACGCCCCACTTTGATATAATCCAGGAACGATGGCGGACTATTGGTCGGCGCGGGCCCGTTTGTGATCTCGTGAAACATGCTTGTCTGTGCTTATGGCAAGCGGTTCATCCTATCAGCTATTTCCCAAAGATGGTTTTTGCGCGTTCCATGCGCTGTGTAATCGGCACCGAGAAGGGGCAGCGCTTTTCACAGGCATGGCAGCTGATGCAGTCGGCCGCGGTGGCGGATAGCGCATCATAATGCTGCCGCAGGGTAGCGGCAGGTACCCCGTCCAACTCACATAAATCCAGATATTTGTTTATAGCGGCGATGTCGATGTGCTCCGGGCAGGGAAGACAGTGATTACAATACATGCAGCGACCATCCAGCGTACCCTGCCCTCTTTGCGCCAGCACGGAGGCGTAGTCTTTCTGTTCCTCCGTCGCCTGATAATAGGCGAACGCCGCGTCCACCTCTTCCACCGTTTGCATACCCAGCATCACGGCTGCAACCGCCGGGCGGGTAAGCGCGTAATGGAGGCACTGCGGAACGGTCATGGCCTTCCCATAGGGGGAGCGCTCGGCTTTGAGCAGCGATCCTGCCGCAAGGATTTTCATTGCCGTAATGGCCACGCCTTTTGCATCGCAGGCTCGATACAATTGCAGCCGTTCGGGGCGAATGCTCTCCATTCCGCTAAAATCGAAAGGTTTATCCTCAAAGAGCGCCCAAATCTCTTTGTCGGGCGGCAACAGGTCGTATGTGGGATTGAGTGAAAACATCAGCACATCGATCAACCCGCTGTTCACCGCCGTTAGCGCTGTAATCGGGTTATGGGTGGACAGGCCCACCGCATGGAGGACACCCTGTTTTTTAAGTTCCTGTGTATACTGCATCGTCGGCGAGGAGATAAAATCCTCCCACTCCCTGGGATTGTCAAGGTTGTGGATAAAGCCGATATCGATGTAATCCATATTCAGCCGCGTCAGAAGATCATCAAAAGTGCTCCGGCATAACTCCAATTCCCGCCGGACGGCATATTGTCCATCCGTCCATACAGAGCCGATATGCCCCTGAATCTTTACCTGTTTACGGCAGCCCGCAAGGGCGCGGCCAATGTACGTGCGCACGTTGGGTTCGCTCATAAACACGTCCAAAAAGTCGACACCCTTTTCCAGCGCTCTGGCAATCACATCGCGAACCAGGCTTTCATCCTTCCCCTGAAGGTGTTCGCAACCAAGTGCCAATTCATTCACCTTGATGCCTGTTTTGCCCAGTATGCGGCTGTTTTCCATTCCTGCTTCCACCCTTAATATTCAATTTCCATCTAAACTCAACTCGTCACAGCCTGCCTATAAATTACTGATAGCATCCGTGTCGTATTCGGGAGCCTTGCAAAGAGATTCCGCGGTGATACCGGGTTCCGGAATCGCGCTGTTGTTGTCATTATATCGCTGCTTCCCGGGGTAAAGGTCACCGGTAAATCCTCCGTAAAGGTCGCTTTGCACTCGCTTAACCGCAGGAATTTTATCGCGTCGATTGCCGTATGGGTTCTCGCTCCCGCACTTTTCATCTGCATCGCCGTTACAAGGCTCTGTTTAATAGCGACATGTAATAATAAAGCAATCATAAGGTATGCCGGGCTTATCGTCAAGTACGCGCCCGGAAAAAATACACTCTGTCACCGGAGTATCCTATGCACGGTTAATTTTCGCTTGTATGCCGAGGTTACGGTGCCCATACGAGCGTTGCCGGGCGGGAATCGGCGGCCAGGCGCCGTACAGCATTACAACAAAAGCGCTATGCTACAGGGCTTGCCTCTCCCCCACAGCCTGTGATACGAAAAAACCACGGCATGAAAAACGTTTCGCGGCTCTATAAACACACTCGTTCCCCGGCGAGGTTTATTCGTCCTGAGGTTTGTTTTGCAAAGCGTCGATCAGCCTGGGCAGCACACGCTCAAACTGTACACCGTAACGCAGCGCCTCGCCGCCTTCCAGGGTGAGCCGGATACTCTCGTGCGTACACGACAGCGCCAGATCGGCCGCCTCCGTAAGCGAGAGACCCCCAAGCAGCGCCGAAAGCAGGAAGCTGGCGAAAACGTCCCCCGTACCATGGAAAACGCCCGGGAGTTTGGGGCGGAACATGAGCTGCATTGCATCCTCCGCGCGGGAGTAGACGGCGATGCCCGACTGCGCTTCGTTCAGGGAAACGTCCGTAATCACGACGCTCTCCGGCCCCAGTTCCGCCAGCCCGCGCGCCAGCTTAAGCACGTAGCTTTCGTCGTACCCGGCGGCGCGGTAGGGCACGCCCAGCAGCAGGGCGGCTTCCGTCAGGTTGGGCACTATGGTGCGCGCCCGCGCGCAAAGCGCGCGCATCTTTACGGGCATATTGGATTCCAGCAGGGAATACAGTTTCCCATGATCGGCGAAGGCGGGATCCACAAAGATATGCGTCCCGGCGTCACAAAGCAGATCGATCATCGCAAGCACCCGGTCGATTTGCCCCGTTCCGGCCAGATAGCCGGTGTAAAACGCGTCGAAATGCAGCCCCAGCGTCGCCAGATGGTTCGCGATAGGTAAAAGCTGGTCGCTTAAGTCCAGATGCGTATACCCGGTAAACTCCCCCGTATGCGTGCTTAACAGCGCCGTAGGGACGACCGCCGTGTTCACGCCCGCCGCCGACAGAATGGGCAGCGCGACAGTCAGCGAGCAGCGCCCGACGCAGGAAATATCGTGGATGGCCAACGCGCGTTTCTGCATGATCTACGCCTCCGGTACAGGTTGTCCCCATGATACACGAAAACCGAAAAAAAGCAAGCAGGCATTGACAGCGACGGGAAAAGTGGGGTATCGTAACAGTCAGTTGCGCACAAGGGAGGAAACGATGATGCAAAAAGTGCTGATCTCCGTAACGGGGCAGGATCGGGTAGGGATTATCGCCAAGGTAAGTACCACGTTATGCGAAAACAACATTAATATTCTGGAAATTTCGCAAACGATTCTGGACGGCTGCTTTACGATGCTCATGGTGGTGGATATCGCCGGTGCGCAGGAAAGTTTCCAGCAGATTGCCGCACGGCTGGCCGACGCCGGCAAAGAAATCGGCGTCATGGTCACCATCCAGCGGATGGAACTGTTCGCCGCGATGCACCGCATATAACGGAGGGTTAAAGCATGTTGGAATCCAGCGAAATCCTGCAAACCATTCATATGATTCAGGAGCAGCATTTTGATATTCGCACCATCACCATGGGGATCAATCTGCTGGACTGCCGCCGCAACAACGACGCGGAAACGGCGGAATGCGTATACGCAAAAATCCTCCGCATGGCCGGCAATCTGGTGCAGGTCGGCTGCGATCTGGAAAGCGAACTGGGCGTGCCGATCGTCAACAAACGGCTGAGCGTGACGCCCATCAGCATGATCTCCGGCTCCGACCCGCTTATCATCGCCATTGCGCTGGACAAAGCCGCGGGCGACGTGGGCGTGAACCTGATCGGCGGGTACAGCGCGCTGATGCACAAAGGCGGCACCATTGCCGAGGAAACGCTGCTGGAAAGCATGCCGGAGGTCTTCGCCAAGACCGTGCGCCTCTGCGGCAGCGTGAACGTCGCCAGTACCCGCAGCGGCATCAACATGGACGCGGTGCGCAAAATGGGTGTGATCATCAAGCGCACGGCCGAAGCCACCGCAGCGCAGAACAGCTTCGGCTGCGCCAAGCTCGTCGTGTTTGCCAATGCCGTGGAGGATAACCCTTTCATGGCGGGCGCGTTTCACGGGCCGGGCGAACCCGAGTGTGTGGTCAACGTCGGCGTCAGCGGGCCGGGCGTGGTGCAGCGCGCGTTGGAAGCAGTGCGCGGCCAGCCTTTCGACGTCGTCGCCGAAACCATCAAACGCACATCGTTTAAAATCACCCGCGTGGGTGAACTGGTGGCGCAGGAAGCCGCCCGGCGCTTGGGCGTTCCCTTCGGCATTGTGGATCTTTCGCTCGCCCCCACCCCTGCCCGCGGGGACAGCGTGGCATATATTCTGGAGGAAATGGGGCTGGAAAAGGTGGGCGCCCCCGGCACCACCGCTGCGCTGGCCATGCTCAACGATATGGTAAAAAAGGGCGGCGTGATGGCCTCCAGCCACGTGGGAGGCTTAAGCGGCGCGTTTATCCCCGTAAGCGAGGATATCGGGATGATTGAGGCCGCCGCCGCCGGTTGCCTGACCATCGAAAAGCTGGAAGCCATGACCTGCGTTTGTTCCGTTGGGCTGGATATGATCGTCATCCCCGGCGATACCAGCGCCAACACCATCGCGGGCATTATCGCAGACGAGGCCGCCATCGGTATGGTGAACAACAAAACCACCGCCGTGCGCGTGATTCCCGCGGTCGGCAAAAAAGCGGGCGACACAGTCAACTTCGGCGGTCTGTTCGGCTACGCGCCGGTGATGAAGGTCAACTCCTTCGGCAACGACGCGTTCATCCAGCGTGGTGGCCGCATCCCCGCGCCGCTGCACAGCCTACGGAATTAGCCTGTTTGGTTGTTACCCTTTATCGCTTAGCGCAAAAAAGTGGCTTAGCCACTTTTTTGCACATTCCCGGGAGACCCTGCAAAATGGGGTTACCGTTATTTTGTGTCCGGCGTCAGGGCTTTGACGAAATTCTTCTCTTCTTTACGCATCCGGTATCCGCAATGCAGGTAGAACTGGTGCGCGTTTACCCGATCGAACCCCGATACCAGCCTTACGCCCGTGCAGCCAGAAGCGCGCGCCCATTCTTCCACAGCGTTCAGCAGCATCCGCCCGAGTCCAAGGCCCCGGGAAGCGCCGTCCACCGCGAGCGAGAGGATGTTTTTCTGGCTGCCGTTATGGATTGTCTCATAATCGGCCGCAAGCAGGAAACCGCCCACAAAACCGTCTTCCTCGCGGCAGGCGACATAAAGCCGGTCGGTCTCCCGC
>JAJFVI010000288.1 GCA_021371895.1 Eubacteriales bacterium
CAGGCTTGTCGGTCGGGCTTACCGCGCGTACGTGCTCCCGAAGGAGTGCGGACGAACGCGGTATGGCCGGACGACTATCCTGTATTCCGAAAGGGAGTATTTCGCCCCTTTAACGAAGCAAGCGCCCGAAGGTTTCCAAAGGGCGAGCGGAAAGCCCTTTGGTGCGCCCCTTTACGAATGCATGCCCCGAAGGGTGCAGGGGCGAGCGGAAAGCCCCTGCTGTGCCCGCGGGCACAGCCCTTGCGCTTCGTACCCTCAGGTGTGAAACTTATAGGGGTTTTAAAGGGCACACCCTTTGTACCCCTGGGATTCCAAAGGGCTTCACAGCCCTTTGGTCGCGCTGTAAAGCGCGAAACCCCTCTTTACTCTAATTCAAATGCTCCCGTGTACAGCTGGTAATATTTCCCGCGCTGGTTGAGCAACTCCTGATGGCTGCCGCGCTCCGTAATCCTGCCATGCTCCAATACCATGATCACGTCGGCGTTACGCACGGTAGACAGCCGATGGGCGATCACGAAAACCGTACGCCCCTGCATCAGCGCGTCCATACCCTGCTGAACAATCGCCTCGGTGCGGGTGTCAATGGAGCTGGTAGCCTCATCCAGAATCATCACAGGCGGATCGGCCACCGCCGCGCGGGCGATGGAGATCAACTGCCGCTGCCCCTGGCTTAGGCCGGATCCGTCGCCGGTGAGCACGGTATCGTAACCATTGGGCAGCATGCGGATAAAGGTATCGGCATTGGCACGCCTGGCAGCTTCCATGCATTCCTCGTCCGTCGCGTTCAGTTTGCCATAGCGGATGTTCTCCATCACGGTGCCGGTGAACAGGTTCACGTCCTGCAATACGATGCCCAGGCTGCGGCGCAAGTCATTTTTACGGATCTTCCCGATGTTGATGCCGTCATAGCGAATCTTGCCCTGCGTAATCGTATAAAAGCGGTTGATGAGGTTGGTGATCGTGGTTTTCCCGGCGCCTGTGGAGCCCACGAACGCCACCTTCTGCCCGGGTCGCGCGAAAAGGTTGATATCGTGCAGCACAAGCTTGTTCTCTTCATAGCCGAAATCCACGTTCTCCAGCACCACATCGCCTTCCAGACGCTGGTAGGTGATCGTACCGTCCTTGTGGGGATGCTTCCACGCCCAGATGCCCGTGTGCTCCGGCGCCTCCGTAATCGTTCCATCCTCCGATACGCGGGCGTTGACAAGTGTCACATAGCCTTCGTCCGTTTCCACCGGTTCATCCATCAGCTTGAAAATACGGCCGGCGCCAGCCAACGCCATAACGATAGCGTTGATCTGTTGGCTCACCTGCGTGATAGGCATGGTAAAGCTGCGGCTCAGCTGCAGGAACGCCGCGATACCGCCCAGCGTAATCCCGCCGACGCCGCCGATAGCCAGCGCGCCGCCAAGCACCGCGATGAGCACGTACTGCAGGTTGCCAAGGTTACCCATGATGGGCATGAGGATATTGGCGAAGGTATTGGCCTTCGCCGCGCAATCGTACAGCTCGTCGTTTCGGCGGTCGAAGCCTTTCTGGGATTCGGCTTCGTGGTTGAACACCTTGACGACCTTCTGGCCGTTGATCATTTCCTCGGTATAACCGTTGAGCTCGCCCAGTGTCTTTTGTTGTTTCACAAAGTACTTGGCGCTGTTGCCGCCGATCTTGCCTGCCAGCAGCACCATAAGCACGACAGATAAGAGCACGAAAGCCGTCAGAATCAGGTTGGTGGTCAGCATCGCCACGAATACCGTCAAAGCCGTTATCAACGAAGAGAGCGTCTGCGGTATGCTCTGGCTGATCATCTGGCGCAGCGTATCGGTATCATTGGTGTAATGGCTCATCACGTCGCCGAAGGAATGGGTGTCAAAGTACTTGACGGGCAGGTACTGCATATGGGTAAACATCTCGTCACGGATGTTCTTAAGCGTCTTTTGCGCCACGGCGACCATCAGGTAATTGAAGGTGAAGTTTGCGCCCACGCCGCACAGGTAGATGCCGGCCATCATGAACACCACGCGTAATAGGCCGTCAAACACAGGGTTAGCCTGGGTGAGCAGGGGGGTGATAAAGTTGTCGATCAAGGTGCGCAGGAACAACGCACTCACCACGCCCGTCAAGGCGCTTACAAGAATGCATGCGACCACCACCACAAGCCTGAGGCGGAAAGGTTTTAAGTAGGAGAGCAGGCGTTTGACCACGCCTTTGTCCGGCTTTTGCGTGGGACGGCCCGTGGCATTGCCGCGCATCGGTCCTTGCATCATTCGTCCTCGCCTCCCCTCGTTTGCGATTCGAATACTTCACGGTAAATCTCGCTGGTTTGCAGCAGTTCCTCGTGTGTGCCGCTGGCGGCGATACGGCCGCCATCCATGACCACAATCATATCCGCGTCCTGCACCGAGGCTACGCGCTGTGCGATAATCAGCTTGGTGGTGTCCGGTATCTCCTGCCGGAAAGCCTTGCGTATCTGCGCGTCGGTCGCGGTATCCACGGCGCTGGTGGAATCGTCCAGTATCAGAATCCTGGGTTTCTTCAGCAGCGCGCGGGCGATGCACAACCGTTGTTTCTGCCCGCCGGAAACGTTGGCTCCGCCCTGTTCGATCACGGTATCGTACCCGTTCGGGTACTGGGTGATAAACTCGTCCGCCTGGGCCAGCTTGCAGGCGTGCACCAGCTCCGTGTCGGTGGCCTGCTCGTTGCCCCAACGCAGATTCTCCTTAACGGTGCCGGAAAACAGTTCGTTTTTCTGCAGCACCATGGCCACAGCTTCCCGCAGAGCATGCAGGTCGTAGTTGCGTACGTCTACGCCGCCGACCTCCACCGCGCCGACCGTTACGTCGTATAGACGCGGTATCAGCTGCACCAGCGAGGTTTTACCGCTTCCTGTTTCGCCCAGTATCCCCACCACGGCGCCGGAAGGGATGGTAAGCTCGATATCGTTGAGGCACATGTGGCCTGGGTCTTTTTTGTAGCTGAATCCAACGCCGCGAAAGCACAGCGAACCATCCTTAACGGTCATTTCCGGTGCCGCCACGTCCGCGATATCCGTTTGTTCAGCCAATATCTCCGTTATACGCTGTGCCGAAGCACGGGAGATGGTTACCATGACGAACACCATGGAAAGCATCATCAGACTCATCAAAATCTGCGTAGCATATGTAATCAGGCTGATCAGCTCGCCCGTGGTCATCGTGCTGCCAACGATCATCTTGGCGCCAAACCACGAAACGAGCAGGATACATGCGTACATCGTTGCCTGCATCAGCGGATTGGAAAACGCCAGTATCTGTTCGGCGCGGCAGAAATCCCGGAAAATTTTAGTGGAGACTTCTTCAAACTTCTCCACCTCGTATCCCTCGCGCACGAAGCTCTTGACCACGCGGATACCGCGCAGGTTTTCTTGTACGACTTTATTGAGCTTGTCGTAGGTTTTAAACACGCGCTCGAAGATCGGGTGTACGTGGCTGATAATCAGGTACATGCCCACCCCCAGCACGGGAACGGTACACAGAAAAATCAAAGCCAGACTCGGGTTAACCTTAAAAGACATAATCAGCGAAAAAACCAGCATCAGGGGCGAGCGCACCGCAATGCGGATGATGACTTGAAACGCGTTTTGTACGTTGGTTACGTCCGTCGTAAGCCTCGTAACCAGGCTGGCGGATGAAAACCTGTCGATGTTGAAAAACGAGAAGTTCTGTACGTTTTCATACATATCCTGACGCAAGTTATGCGCAAAGCCCGCCGAGGCGTATGCTGCGTTTTTACCGGATAACGCGCCAAACACCAGCGATACGCCGCAGCAGAGCGCCAGCACCATGCCGTATCTCCAGATCATGGTCATATTGCCCGCCGTAACGCCCCGGTCGATGAGGCTGGCCATAATCAGCGGAATGATTACCTCAATCACCACCTCAATGCTCACGTACACGGGCGTTAAGATGGTCGGTTTCTTATATTCCCTGATACATTTTAGAAAACGTTTAATCATTCCTGCTCCTCCCCGTGCTCCGCCTGTTGGTTCGTTTCCGTGTATTTCCGCAAGTTATCCTCAAATTTGGCAACCACCCGAAAAAAGCTGTCCAGCTCCTCCGCGCTTACATTTTGTGTAATCACGGCTTCGGTCTTTGCGATTTTCCGTTTGAACTGATCGTTGAATGCCATAGCGCGCGGAGTAAGCACCAGTTTCTTCAGCCGCGCGTCGTGCGCCACCGGCTCCCGCTTCAGCAGACCGTTCTTTTCCATGGTCTGCACAATAACGCTGGCCGTAGAGCGCCTGATATCGAATTCCCGTTCCAGATCACGCTGATAGACATCCGTACCGGCATGGAAACTTAAATGACCGATCACACGCCCCTGCATGGGCGTTATATCTCCGTCCCGCGGGCAATCGCCCAGCGTATGGCGCCGCATTTGATTAAGAAGCGCTCGCACGGCAAAGGAAACATCCCTTGGCTGTTCCACGCAATCCCCCCTTAATATTGTTAGTGTACTAACATTATAAAGAGCATCCGGCCACGTGTCAATAGCCCTTTCCCCTTCCTATCAAACCTTTACATTCTGATTCCGCCGAAATTGAAAAGTGCTATAATATCTCCGTTCTTATCACTTCAATCAGTAGGAAAACGAGGGAAATTCCATGCCGGACGTCGCCTGGTACAACCGCTTTTATATTGCCGTGGAGCAAAGCCCGGCCTACGCCGTTTACTGCGAGCAGGTCTTTGGGTGCAACCTTGCCCAGCAGGGATTCAGCGATACGGCCCAGCTGGAGCTTATGCTGAATGAAATAAATGTGAAGTCCGGCGAGCGCATGTTGGACGTCGGCTGCGGTAACGGCAGGATGCTGGAATATCTGTGCGACCGGACTGGCGCGCAAGGCGAGGGGTTCGATGCCTCGGCTGTCGCAATTGCCCAGGCGCAAAAAAGAACCGTTCCGAAAGCGGAGCGGTTGCTCTTCGTAACGGGTCTGCTAGACGAACAGGTATACCCTGCCGCCTCTTTCGACGTCGTTATCGCCGTGGACAGCCTGTATTTTTCGTTGAACCTTCCCCAAACCCTGCGCAAACTCTGCTGGTGGTTGAAACCCGGCGGCCGCCTTGCGGTCTTTTACAGTCCGTTTCGTTTTTCATCCGAAGAACCCGCAAGCGGGCTGGAAGCGGACGATACGCTCCCGGCTCGTTCATTGCAGGCAATGGGCGTCCCCTACCGATATATCGATTGCACCGACAGCCATATCGCGCTGATGAAGCGTAAACGCATAACGGCCGCGGCGCTACGGGAGCGCTTCGCGGCCGAAGGGAACCTGAACCTCTATGAAAACGCCTATACGGAAGCTGTGGACGTGGGGTTGTCCCCGGAAACGTTTCGGGCGTTCAGCCGAAGATACCTCTATCTCGTCTCCCAGTGATGCAGTCTTATGAGTCGGTGCCTTCCATCAGCGCATCCACCAGTTCGATGGCTTTGGCCAGGCGCTGGGAATAATCACCGCCGATGACGATCATCTTTTCACTAAAGCCGTGGTATTGATACATGTTCATCAGCCGCTTGCTCAGTGCCATACGCCGCTTCTGTTCGCCATTGAGGCGCTGGCCGTCGTCTATCCACTGCACGTCCGGCTTTAAAAAGAGCATCAGGTCATAGCGTGTGTGGTCAATATAAGCTTCCACCAGCGGGTTGCGCCGGCCCAGATACAGCTCGCTGAAATAATCGGTATAGGTCGCGTCGGTATCGAAAAAGCAAACCTTGTTGGCCGTGCGCAGGGCGTGATAATCCTGCTCGTACTGCAAATGAGCGATGCGGCTGAAATCGGTGTCGGTGTAAATGGTCTCGTCGTCGCCCAGATAATCGCGCGCATAGTAGCGCCCCACCTCCTCCGACCAGGAGGTGTTGTACAGTTTGGCCAGGCATTTGGTTAGCGTGGTTTTACCGCAGCTCTCGGTGCCGGCGATGAGCACTTTCTTGGCAAAGAAGGGACGCGCGGAACCCAGAATATAGTGCCAGTTGCCCAGTATGTTGTTGCGGATGTCGGTTGCGGAGATAGGGAAACGCGTACGCGCGGGATCGAACATCTCCATGACCGCATCGGGGAAATAGGTTTCCAGGGTCGTCTGATATTCGCCATCCCCTACGAAAAACGCGTCGATTTTCTCCGGCACCACCTGACGCATACGCTCGCTCCACAATTGCCAGCCATCGGGATAGGTGGGGATATCCGTCTCGTCCAGCACGCGTACCACGATGTGCTCCATATCTTGCACCTGCTGGGAAATCCATTGCTTGCGAAGCTGGTAGGTAATGGTGGGCAGTCCCGCGTCTGCGCAGATCTCGCGCGTCTGTACGGCGTTATCGGATATGACGACTACGAGCTTCTCGCACTTGGTGGACGCCTCGATGATCTGGTAAAGGTGGCCCCTGTGCGGCGGGCAGAAACGCCCGAAATACACACCCGTTTTATACATGGATTCTTCCTCCTCCTTGCGGGTTGTAGCAATAGTATATCTTTTTTTAGCCTTGCGCACAAGGTATAGTATTTAAATCTTTAATGCACTTGCGCTCACAAGCGATTTTATGCTGCGGTGGGGTACAAAGGGAAAGCGCTAGCGCAAACCGTGACGACTGAGCGCCTGGGAAAGCGGGGGGCCTGTGGGTCCCTCGGTGACGCCGCGAACGACCCGGCATACGATCACGAAACGAACCGCTGAACTGGAGTGAAAGCGGCGAAGATTGAGGATCCCAGAAGTACGAAGGCAAAGTGGTGCTATATCAAGATTTCGCGACGAAGTTACAGGGCAAAAGCGCTGCGAAATCCGTGCGTTAATAGGTTCGATATCGAACAAAACCTGTTTTTTACACAGGCTGCACCAAACCTATATCTTCTCTTTACAATTGCAAATAAAAACAGTAGAATATCTTGGATTTGAAACAGAAAGGTGACCCCCATGATCACAGTCATCATCAATCCTATCGCCGGTTCAGGACACGCGCTGAGGGTTGGCAACAAGATCGGCGAACTGCTCAAGGCACGCGGCGTGGAACATACGCTGGAATACTCCCAGGGCGTGGGTCACGCCACCCAGCTTGCACGCGCCGCCGCCGAGCGGGGCGTGAACACCGTACTTTCCGTGGGCGGCGATGGTACGCTCAGCGAAATCGCTGCGGGGCTGGTGAACACCCACACCACTCTGGGGGTCATCCCCGCCGGTACGGGCAACGATTTCGTGAAGGCCATCGGCACTCCGCAAAAATGGGAGGACGCCCTTACATACGTACTTACCCATCCGGCGCTGCCGCTGGATACGGGCATCATCAA
The DNA here is from genome assembly GCA_021371895.1 of Eubacteriales bacterium. Classification (GTDB taxonomy): domain Bacteria; phylum Bacillota; class Clostridia; order Christensenellales; family Aristaeellaceae; genus CAXXOK01. Next base: position 7,310 of record JAJFVI010000288.1, read on the forward strand.
CGATTCGTTTTTTATCAACGTCTGTGGTACGGGTTTCGACGTGATGGTACTGGATTATGCCCTGACGGCCAAGAAGCACGTACGCGGCCTGTGGCCCTACCTTTACGGGGTCATCGCGGCCATCCGCACCTTTAAACCTTTTGAAATACTGGTGGAAATCGGGGACGAACTGAAGCTGAAAGGCCAATACATGATCTGCACCATCGCCAACGGCCGCTATATCGGCGGCGGCATCCCCATCTTGCCAACGGCCGAGGTGGACGACGGGCTTTTGGATGTGATGGTGGTGGATGCGCTGCCCAACTGGCGCATTCCCTTTTACCTTCCCGCCCTTCTTGGCGGTACGCTGATGAAAAAGAAGATCGCCCATCACTATCGCGCTACGCGCTGCAGTGTCACATCGCCCGGTATGCGCCTGAACCTGGACGGGGATATTATTCCCATGGACAGCGCGCGTTTCGAATGCCGGCCCGCCTCGCTGCTGGCGCATTGGCCGGGCAAGTCGGCTACGGCACAGGGTTGAATCCTCTGTGCTCATCATCCGAATGAAAACGGCGGTATGGATAGAACCGGCGTTCGCATTGGCGCCGGAAAACATGATTCCCCGCTTTCAAAAGTAACCGAATCACAATTTAAAAGATGTGGTATACTGTGCGTGAGGTGAAAACGCATGCGAATGCCGTTGCGCCGTATGATCGCCGCCGCGATGGCGTTGGCGATGCTGCCCGTTTGCGCCTCCCTTGCTACGGAAGACGACACGGATGTATCCTTGGCAAGCGCGACGCCATCGCCCTACGTGTATATCGTTTCCCCCTCCGGCCACGAAAGCTACGACGGAGCCGACCGGCTGACCGTGCGGGCGGGTGGCGGGCACGTCTCCCTGATTACGTTGGAGCTGCGCATTGGCGACCAAACGTATACCTATCAGGAAGCCGGAGACAGCGTAGAACACGTATTTACGTTTGATACGCCGCAAACACAGGGCGCGACGCTGATCGTGCGCGGCTACGCCGACGTGGAACCGGCACCCGGCGCGCCGTACGCCCAGCAAACGATAACCGTGCTGTCTCCCAAGGCGGAACTGATTGAAAAGATGATCGCGCTGGCCTATGCCAATTCCACGGACAGCCGCTACCGCTTCGCACCAGCGCAGAAGAGCACCGACATCGGCATTTGTAAAAACTTCGTCATGCGCCTGTTCGACACCTACAGCGGAGGTTACCGGATGCTCGCCTATCC
>JAJFVI010000337.1 GCA_021371895.1 Eubacteriales bacterium
TCTTCATTCTGGACGAGGCAACCAGTTCGGTGGACACCGAGACGGAACAGAAGATACAGGCGGCGATACACACCGCGCTGTCGGGGAGAACGAGCTTCCTCATCGCCCACCGCCTGTCCACCATCCGCAAGGCGGACCGCATTCTGGTGCTGCACGATGGCAGGATCATCCAATCGGGCACGCACCGGGAACTGCTCTCTCAAAAGGGTTACTACCATGATCTGTACACCAACCAGTTCCGCGACGAGCGGCAGGAAACCATCCTCTCGGAGGCGTAAACCCTTCAAAGTAAAACCGCAAGCATGAAATTTACAGGCTTGCGGTTTTGTTTTGTAAAAATGTAAGATACGAAACGCTCCTTTACTATTGCTGGTCTGATCGCCTTTGATTCGGCGGTTTTTGTCACTTCACAAGCACGTTTGGGGTGCGCAATATATGTTCGTAACTCCCTTTGCGTATTGCATTTTCGCAGATATTCCTGTTGACAAACCTGACGATACCTTATACAATATCGGAAATGGTTTATTTTTTAACAATTGTCACACCTTCACTTGACCGACCCTTCCTCCCACTCCCCGACACGCACGACCTTCCTGACTCGAGAACTGCAAGATCGTTCCGACAGCGCTCATACGCAAGCTCTTTGTATCCGGTAGAGGCGTTTTTGCACGTTTCTTCATCGGAATGTCCATTTCAGTAAAGGAGATGATGTCCGGTAACTTATCAGGCCATCTTCCGCATACTGGCGCGCGGCATCCCACGATTCTTACCAGGCGTAAAGGCGGTGCCCGCAGTGCGTCGGGTAACCGTATGTCTATAGGTGGAAGCCTGCCAGAAAAGCGATCCTTTGTATCCCCGTTTTCCCTGTCGCGATGATTTGCGGGCCATCCGCGCACCGCGCGACGCTGCCAGCACCGTAACCTATATGGTATAAGGAGAGAAAAGATCATGTCGGAAAGAGCAACAGCGATGACCGAACAAAAACTAACGGATTTTCATGAGATCGGAGACTTGATCGACCTCTATTTCAAGGGGAAACGCGGCTGCCTGATCCAGGTTTTGCACACTGCGCAGGGACTTTACGGCTATTTGCCGCAGGAGCTGCAGCAGTATATCGCCGATAAGCTGGAAATGCCGTTTTCCGAAGTGTCCGGGGTCGTGACTTTTTATTCCTTTTTTTCCATCAACCCGCGGGGCGAGCATACCATTCGCGTTTGCCTGGGGACTGCCTGCTATGTGCGCGGTGGAAAGAAGATCATTGACCATCTGATTCAAAAACTCGGCATCGAAGTGGGTGACACCACCCCCGACCGGAAATTTACATTTGAGATTGCGCGTTGCATCGGCGCTTGCGGTCTTGCGCCCGCACTGATGATCGACGATGTGGTTTATAGGCAGATGACCCCCAGCAAGGTGGATTCGCTTCTGGCTACCTACAAATAAGAGGTGAAATATATGAGCAGTATACTCCATTCGCTCGACGATCTGACGCAGATTAAACAGGCTTATCTGGAAACACAGGCCAAATACCATCATCAAGTTCTGATTTGCGCGGGTGCCGGGTGCGTATCCGCCGCATGCGGAAAGGTACGGGACGCGGCGGTAAGCACGCTCAAAGAGCTGCAGCTTTCCGAGGATGTCAGCATTACGGAGACGGGCTGCATGGGAATATGCGCCGTCGGGCCGGTGATGCTCATTCTGCCCGAGCGTACCTTCTACGTGAAGCTTAATCCGCAAAACGTGCGCGACATCCTTAAGGCGCATCTTGTGAAAAACAAGATTCTGCAAGAGCATACGTTTTACAGCGAATCGCTGGGCAAGCATATCGCCTGCATCGACGATATTGACTTTTTTAAAGAACAGGTCAAAATCGCGCTTCACAACTGCGGCACCATCGCTTACGGAAGCATTGATGCCTATATCGCGCGGGATGGCTATCTGGCCATCGCCAAAACGATCACGGGCAGCAAGCCTGAAGACGTAATCCGGATCGTCCTGGCTTCCGGCCTTCGGGGCAGAGGCGGCGCGGGCTTCCCCACGGGAGTCAAGTGGGATGCGGGCCGCAAGGCGGACAGCGCCGAAAAATACATGGTATGTAACGCGGATGAGGGCGATCCGGGCGCTTTTATGGATCGCAGCATTATCGAGGGCGACCCCCACGCGATTTTGGAAGGCCTGATGCTGGGCGGATATACGATTGGCGCCAACCTCGGGTACGTCTATATCCGTGCCGAATATCCGCTGGCTATCGAACGCCTGACCGCCGCGATCGACCAGGCGCACGCGTATGGGCTATTGGGGAACAATATCCTGGGCACCGACTTTTCCTTTGATATCGAAATCCGTATCGGAGCCGGTGCCTTTGTGTGCGGCGAAGAAACGGCGCTCATGGCCTCCATTGAAGGCAAGCGCGGGGAACCCGTGCAAAAACCGCCCTTCCCCTTCCAAAAGGGCTTGTTCGGCAAACCCACCATCATCAATAACGTCGAAACCTTGGCCGCCATCCCCCAGATCATACTCAACGGCGCTGCCTGGTACAACCAGTATGGTACGGAAACTTCCAAAGGCACCAAAGTATTCGCCTTGGCGGGCGATATCGTCAATTCGGGTATTGTGGAAGTACCCATCGGCACCCCGCTGGGCGAGATCCTTTTCCGCATCGGCGGCGGCATTTTGAACAAGAAGCAGTTTAAAGCCGCTCAGATCGGAGGCCCTTCGGGAGGCTGCATCACTAAGGAAAACCTCAACACGCCCACCGATTACGAATCCATTTCCAGGCTTGGCGCGATCATGGGTTCCGGCGGCCTGATCTCCATGGACGAAGATACATGCATGGTGGATACGGCACGCTACTTTATGGATTTCATTCAGGAAGAGTCCTGCGGAAAGTGCGTCGCATGCCGTATCGGCACCAAACGGATGCTATCCATTCTGGAACGGATTACGCGCGGAGAAGGCCGCGAGGGTGACATTGAGCTTCTGGAAGAGCTCGGCGCGGTCATCAAGCAAACCGCGATGTGCGAGCTGGGTAAGACGGCGCCCAATCCCGTGCTTTCGACCATCAAGTACTTCCGCGAAGAGTACGAAGAACATATCCATAAAAAGTATTGCAGAGCGGGCGTATGCAGCGATCTGTTCATCTCCCCCTGCGAAAACACATGCCCGGCCAACATCAATATCCCGGGGTACCTGGCGCTGATCGCCGCGGGTCGTTTTATGGACGCGTACGATCTGATCTGTCAGGAAAACCCGCTGCCTTCCGTTTGTGGGCGCATCTGCACGCGCCCCTGCGAAAGCAAATGTCGGCGCGCCTCGGTGGATGAAGCGCTCAACATATGCAGCCTGAAGCGCTTTGTGGCCGATTACGCCTACAAAAATCAGAAGCAATACGATCAGGATATCGTATTCCCCAAAAACGGGAAAAGCGTCGCCATCATCGGCGCCGGCGCATCGGGGCTCACCTGCGCGTACTACCTGAGCCGCATCGGGTATACGGTTGACGTATACGAAAGCGAGCCTGTGGCGGGCGGTGTACTGGCCTACGGCATACCGGAGTACCGACTGCCCGCGGATGTGCTGGAACGGGAGATTGAGCATATGCGCCGCTCCGGCTTCAGCATTCACTTGAATACGGAAGTGGGGCGTGACGTTTCCTTTGAACAGCTCAGGCGCGATGCAAACGCGGTGTACGTCGCCACGGGCACGCAGCTGCCCCAGCGCATGAACATTCCCGGTGAGGATTTGGAAGGCGTGCTGCCGGGCATCCAATTCTTAAAAAGCGTGAAGCTGTACCACAGCAGCGACCTGACCGGTCAGGTCGTCGCCGTCATCGGCGGCGGCAACACCGCCATCGACTCCGCGCGCACAGCGTTGCGGTTGGGCGCGGCCAAGGTAATGTTGTTGTATCGCCGTACCCGCGACGCGATGCCCGCGTATGACATCGAGGTGGAGGAAGCGCTGGAAGAAGGCGTGGAACTGGTAGAACTGGTTACGCCCCTCCAGATCATCGGCGACAGCCACAAGCATGTCGCCTCCATTGAGTGCGTGCGCCGTAAAATGTCCAACTTCGATAACTCCGGCAGGCGCAACACCACGCATGTCGAAGGTTCCAACTTCTTCATCGATGTCAATATCGTCATCCCGGCGGTCAGCCAGTATGCCGATCTTCCCTTCATTAAAAAGACCGACATCGGCGTCACGCCGTGGGGCACGTTCATCACCGATACCGATACGAAGATGACGACCATGCAGGGCGTGTTCGCCGGCGGCGACGTCGCCCGGGGGCCGGACGAGGTGATCCGCGCGATTGCCGATGGTAAGCAGGCCGCCATGTCCATCGATATCTTCTGCGGCGGCACGGGTAAACTGAACAAGGGGCGCGCCATTGAAATACCGGAATTGGTCGATGAGGACGAGGTTCTGATCCATAATCGTTTCCCGCAGGAATGCCTGCCGGTGGAGAGCAGAACAACCAACTTTGAGGAAGTTCTGCTGGGATATCATAAGCTCAATGCTATCGCGGAATCAATGCGCTGCCTGCATTGTGACAGGAGGTAGACCAAATGCTGCATCTGACGATTAACGGTAAACCTATTGAGGCCCCCGAGGGCACAACCATATTGGAAGCGGCCCGGATGAACAGCATCGATATTCCTTCGCTATGCTATTTGAAGGATATCAACGCCATCGGTTCCTGCCGGATCTGCGTTGTGGAGGTCAAAGGGGCGAAAACCCTGCAGGCGTCCTGTATCACGAAAGCCGCCGAAGGGATGGAAGTCTTCACCAATTCCAAGATCGTGCGCGACGCGCGCAAGGTGCTGTTTGAATTGATCCTTTCGGATCACGACAAGGATTGCCTTTTCTGCACGCGCAACCAAACCTTCGAGCTGCAGCAGCTTGGCATCCAGCTGGGTGTTGAGCGGTCACGTTTCGAGGGGGAGCGCTCAACACGGAAGATTGATATTTCCGTTCCCATTACGAGAGATCTGAGCAAATGCATCCTCTGCCGGCGCTGCGTAGCCGTGTGCAACAACGTCCAGCAAACGGGCATCCTGAACGTTCAAAACCGCGGCTTTAAGACCGAAGTCAGCCCGTCCGTCAACCTGCCGCTGGGCGCGGTCGGCTGTACCTTCTGCGGCCAGTGCACGGTCGTTTGCCCTGTCGGAGCGCTCAGGGAAACAAGCTCCACAGCGCAAGTTTGGAGCGCGCTGGATGATCCGAAAAAACGCACGATCGTCCAAGTCGCGCCGGCAGTCCGCGTCGCGATCGGAGAACCGTTCGGGCTGGAAGCGGGAACCCGCTGCACGGGAAAACTCGCCTCCGCCCTGAAAGAACTTGGCTTTGACGACGTGTTTGACACAAACTTTGCGGCCGACCTGACCATTATGGAAGAGGGAACAGAATTCCTCGGCCGCGTGCAAAACGCGCTGCAGGGTGCTCCCGCGTCCCTGCCCATGATTACCAGCTGCAGCCCCGGATGGATCAAATACATCGAGCATCATTATCCGGATCAGCTGGCGCACCTTTCCAGCTGCAAGTCGCCGCATATGATGCTGGGCGCTCTCACCAAGAGTTACTATGCCGAAAAACTGGGCGTCGATCCCAAGGATATGTTCGTCGTATCGGTCATGCCCTGCACCGCCAAGAAATTTGAAATCGATCGCAAGGAAATGCATAACGGCGGATACCCGAACGTAGACGCGGTGCTGACAACCCGCGAACTGGCCGACATGATTCATGGCGCGGGTATTGATTTCGCCACCCTCAAAGATAGTGCGTTCCACAACCCGCTGGGTATGTCCACAGGTGCTGCCGATATCTTCGGCGTAACCGGCGGCGTAATGGAAGCGGCGCTGCGCACAGTTTACGAGGTGGTCACCGGAAGAGAACTCCCGTTTGAAAAGTTGCACGTCGAGCCCATCGTGGGGCTGGAGCAGATCAAGGAAGCGACCGTCCACATCGAAAACCCGCTGCCGGCATACGCCTTCCTAAACGGCGTCGATGTGCGGGTGGGCGTCACCAGCGGCTTCGCGGGCGCCAAGAAGCTGA
>JAJFVI010000012.1 GCA_021371895.1 Eubacteriales bacterium
TTCTTTGAGGAACAGAACATCCATACAATGAGTGCGGACGGCGAACTCATGCTGACGATTCTTGCATCATACGCGCAGGAGGAAAGCCTTTCGGTTTCCGAAAACTGCAAATGGTACTGGCGGCAGCGGATGAAGGACGGCCACATGGTCGGCTTGCGGCGTATGTTCGGATACGATATCGTTCGCGGTGTCATTACTGTCAACCCAGTAGAAGCGGCGATCGTAAGAAACATATTCGAACAGTACGTTTCCGGCGGTTCAACCGTTGGCATTGCTCGAGTGCTCGAAGCAAGCGGCGTACCTACGGTTTCGGGCGGAAAGTGGAATGACTCACGGGTGCGCGATATTCTGAAGAACGAGAAGTACATTGGCAACGCGCTCCTGCAAAAGAAGTATGTTGCCGACCATTTGACAAAGCGACTGGTTCGCAATCACGGCGAACTCGCGCAGTACTATGTCGAAGGAACGCACGACGCGATTATAGATCCCGACACCTATGAGCTGGCGCAGCGCCGCATAGCGCGAAATACCGAAAAATGTAATATCAAGAAGCCTACCACCGCGCGGTATCCTTTCTCCGGCAAGATCGTATGCGGAAATTGCGGTAAGCATTTCGGCAGAAAGACTACGCATGGTCGAGTTTCATGGATTTGCATGACCTTCCAGTTCGAGGGGAAAAGCGCCTGCCCTGCCAAACAGATACCCGAAACCACGCTGATGTCCGTCTGTTGCGATGTGTTAGGCCTCGCGGAATTTGACGAACGAATCTTCTCCGAAAGGATATCCGGCATACGGGTCACCGCGCCAAACGAACTCCTCTTCCTCCTCGCTGATGGTCATACGGAGGCGCGAGTTTGGAAAGACCGTTCGCGCCGCGATAGCTGGACAGATGAGATGAAAGAGGCGGCACGGCAGCGAGCCGCACAGAAACGGAGGGCTTTATACAATGAGCAATAGGGCGGTAACGGTTATTCCACCTACGATTAGCTCTTTGGCGCGGATGCCTTTGACTCCGACGGCAAAGCGGCGCGTGGCTGGCTACGCCCGTGTTTCCACCGATAGCAAGGAACAGATGACCAGCTATAAAACACAGGTGGACTACTATACGCGCTACATTCAAGACCAGCCTGACTGGGAGTTCGTCGGCGTGTATACGGACGAAGGAATCTCGGCGGTCAACACAAAGAAGCGCGATGGGTTCAATCAGATGGTACGCGACGCGCTGAACGGAAAAATTGACTTGATCGTCACAAAAAGCGTCAGCCGCTTCGCGCGGAATACGGTCGATAGTTTGGTGACCGTCCGCAAACTCAAAGAAAAGAGCGTCGAGGTTTACTTCGAGAAGGAAAACATCTACACGCTTGACAGTAAGGGCGAATTGCTAATAACGATCATGTCTTCGCTGGCGCAGGAAGAGAGCCGATCGATTTCGGAGAACGTCACATGGGGTCAGCGGAAACGGTTTGCGGACGGGAAAGTCAGCGTAGCGTACAAGCAATTCCTCGGCTACGAAAAGGGAGAAGATGACATACCGCGGATCGTCGAGAAAGAAGCTGTGATCGTACAGAGAATCTACGCGCTTTTCATGGCTGGCAAAACGCCGGGTGGCATTGCCCGACTGTTGACAGCGGAAGGCATACCGACTCCCGCTGGAAAAGAGCAATGGTGTTCATCCACGATCGAGAGTATTCTGACGAACGAGAAGTACAAGGGCGCCGCACTTTTGCAAAAGAAGTTCACGGTCGATTTTCTACTGAAAAAGATGAAGCCCAATGAGGGCGAGGTTCCGCAATATTACATAGAAAAAAGCCATGAACCGATTATTGACCCCATGGAATTTGAGCTGGTGCAGGCCGAGTTCGCCCGGCGCAAGGCTATCGGATACCGTTACAGCGGGAACAGCATAATGGCATCTCGGATCGTGTGCGGAGACTGTGGCGCTTACTTCGGCTCCAAGGTATGGAACTCTACCAGCAAATACCGCCGAACGATATGGCAATGCAACGCGAAGTTCCAAAATGATCAGCGTTGCTCGACACCTCATTCGGATGAGGAAGAGATCAAGGCACGGTTCGTCACCGCCTACAACACACTTGCGGCTGACAAAACGCAGCTTCTTGATGACTGCCGAATCATGCAGACCGTCCTTTCGGACTGCACTGCGCTTGATGCAGAAATATCCGCTCTGCAGGAAGAACTGGACGTGGTCGCCGGCCTGATAAGTAAGTGTGTTGATGAAAACAGCCGTGATGCACAGAATCAGTCAGAATATGGAGCGCGCTACAAAGGCTATGTTGAACGATATGAAGCTGCGCAAAACAAGCTGGAAGGACTGCAACGCGAACAAGCACTTCGGCAGGCAAAAGCGGATGCCATCGGCGCGTTCATGTTTACCATTGCCGAGAAGGACGCCTTGACGGACTTTGATGTAAAATTATGGACGGCCACAATACACTCGGTCACAGTGCATTCGGACGGACGGATGGTATTTCACTTTCTGACAGGCCCCGAGATTGAAGCGTGACCCCTCGCTCCTGTAAAAGTGAGGGTTCAACAATTTCGATAATACGGTTTCGCGAGCGAAATCCATGTTTAATAATAATTCCTGCATGTTCGTTCTTTTGAGATTTGTATCTTATTTAATCCATATTATCCTTCATATGCTCATATTGATCAAACAAACTGCCGCCATCATGGCTATGATAATCGTTTAAGCCATAAGAGTGCGCTTCTTCAATCAAGACACCGTCTTCGTCAAATAACACTTTTATTTCTTCAGATTCGATTTGCTTTAATTCGCGTATAAAACGTAAATAATCTTTTTCTATTCCTAGTTTGATACAGACTCGTTTAACAGCAGCTTTGTCTTTTTCATAGCTTTTTATATCTTGAAGATAGTCATAAGTCTTAAGACTTTTTTTGTTTTGCCTTAAGGCTCGAAAGATGGAGTTTTTTAAGTTTTCAAGGGCTTCTTCTTTCCTTTTTAACCATGTAGCATCATTCTCATTATCATCGTTGAATTGCATAGCGATTCCTCCTTTGCATAACTGCGAGTCAAAAAGTAGGTCGATTTACGCATGTTATTAACTATGACGTTTATAATCAAATGAAAATTACCTCTCAAAGACAATATGTTGTCAACTAATAGATTTATCGATCAAGACTTTCGCTTCAAACACGAAAGATAAGGTAGTCAACGGGTGTCTTACTTCTTTCTTTTAAATAAAAGCGCAACAATTGGTGTAGCTAGACCTGCAAGAAAAAGACTGGTGCGTCTGTAGGCGCGATCATAGCTACTTCTTCTGCGCGGAGCTTTTCGTTTATATTTCATGATAGCTCTCCTCTATGCATTTTGTCGACAGCTTTTGTAAAGGGGCTAGCTAAAACAATTAATTTTGACTAGATTCATAACCTATTTGCCAAAAACACATGTCAATTATCTTCATGGGAGGATAGTTCATTTTTTGATTAATCTTGAAGGATATCTTGCCAAATAAAACGTAATTCAGATTATAATAGTTGATAAGGCTTCTTAATGATTCCTTTGTGAAACTTGAAGAGGCTATTTCAGTAATCCGTAACCCATCCTTGAAAAAACGATCGTACGCGGGTACGCAGCCAAGTGTTCCTAAAAGTACTTTAGTGACTAATGCTGCTTGCGCTTGTAAAATGCATGAAAAGAATATTATGTTCTCTCCTTGCTGGAAAAAGTAAGAAGGATACAGTATCATAGAAGAAAGATGAGTAAAGGAATTATGTAATGGAAAATCGGATTGTAATTGGGATGTCATATGACCCCTGGCATAATTTAGCCTTGGAAGAGATTCTGTTTGAACAACAGGCAGAACAACAAGGCGTAACCTTATATTTGTGGCAAAATGAGAACACAGTGGTTATTGGCAAGCACCAGAATGCGTGGCTGGAATGCCGGATGGCACTGTTGGAAGAGGAAGGCGGTAAATTGGCCCGCCGTTCTTCCGGCGGCGGTGCAGTCTTTCACGATCTCGGCAATTTGAATTTCACTTTTCTTGCCCGCCAATCGGATTATGATCTCAAGCGGCAAATGCGGGTAATTGGCAATGCGGTAGGATATTTTGGAATTGAGACAGAGATGACCGGCCGCAATGACTTGGTGGTCAAAAAAAGCGGAGCCAAGTTCTCCGGCAACGCATTCCGGCTTTCCAATGCTGTGGGCATGCAGCACGGTACCATTCTTGTTCAGACAGATATGGATAAACTGGGCCGGTATCTTTCCCCTGCCAAAGAAAAACTCATGGCAAAAGGCGTAAAAAGCGTACGTGCCCGGGTGTGCAATCTTGCCGACTATAGCGAAGATGTGACAATAGATGGAATGAAAAAGGCTTTACAAGATGCATTCACCGCAGAGTATGGCCCTGCACTGCTGATGGAAGAAGCTTCCTTCCATAATGATCACCTTGTTGCACTTAGGGAGAAATACGCTTCCTGGGAATGGCGTATAGGGCAGACGCCTGCTTTCGATGTCTCTCTGGAGCATCGTTTCAGCTGGGGCGGCATAACATTGCAACTCAAGCTGCAAGAGGGGCATATAACCGAAGCGCATGTGTTTTCAGATGCAATGGATGTGGATTTTATCGAGTATTTGTCTAAAACCCTTACAGGATGCCAATTTTCTTCCACTGAAATCGCTGCGCGCTTACGGACAGTGGCTCAGCCGCAAGCAACTGAATTAGCAACTTGGATAATAGAACAGAGATTATAATTTGCAAACCGAGAGAGCGTTCACCGCGAACGCTCTCTATTTCGTAAGGTTTGGAGTGAGTCCTACCCCTTCCTCGCCGGCGCGCTGTGGATGGACATACCGTCCACTGCCTCCAGCGCCTCCGTGATACCTTCACAATAGGTGGGATGGGGCCGCATCCCCTTAAGGAGCTGCGCCCGGGTCATGCCGTTGGCGATGGCCATTGTGAATTCGCTGATGAGATCCGTTGCCCTTCCGCACATCATCTGGATGCCCAGCAGTCTGTCCGTCTCCGCGTCCGCTACAACCTTGATGAAGCCACGCTCCTGCAAATCGATGATGCTCTTGCCGTTGCCGCTCATAAGGTATTTGCCGGTCTTTACAGCAATTCCCTTTGCCTTGGCCTCATCCGCCGTAATGCCCACGGATGCGATCTCCGGCTCGGTATAAATGCAGCTGGGTACCAGCGACGGGTCGCAATGGGGCTCCTCCCCGCAGATGATAGCCGCCACGGCCTGACCTTCCGCCTCGGCCTTGTGGGCAAGCTGCACGCCGCCGATCACATCCCCGATGGCGTAGATGTGCGGAATGGTACTCTGATAGTTTTCATCCACCACCACGAAGCCCCGATTCAGTTCCGGTGTACAGTTTTCCGCAAAAAGCCCCTCGGTGTTGGGCCTGCGGCCGATGGACACAAGTATCCCCTCTGCCACTACCTGCTCCTGCTGCTCCTTGCGGGTGAAATTGCAGACAAGACCATCGTGAGTCTGCTCAATGCTCGATACCATAGAGGAACAGAACACCTGCACGCCCCGCTTTTTTAGCAGCATGGCGATGCTCTGTCCAAACTCCTTGTCCAGCGTAGAGAGCAGCCGATCCAGCGCTTCCACAATGGTGACCTTGCAGCCCAGCGCAGCGTAAAAGCTGGCCAGCTCCACGCCTATTACTCCGCCGCCGATGATGATGAGGGACTTGTAATCCACCGACTCCCCTTCCAGCACCTCGTTGCTGGTGACTACGCCGGGCAAATCCAGCCCCGGTATGGGCGGCCGTGCGGGATAGCTGCCCGTGGCGATGACGATATCCTCACAGGTATACTCCTTCCCGTCCACGACAACCTTCCCGGGAGCCGTGATTTGGGCTGCCCCTGAGAGCACATCTATTTTATTGGCCTTGAGCAGTCCGGACACGCCGGAGATGAGCGTTTCCACAACCTGGGCCTTGCGGGCATGGATTTTCCCCATATCGTAGCGGATGTCCGCATAGGATAGCCCCAACGTCTCAAACTGGTTTCTTCCGGCGTAGGTATTTGCGGAGTGCAGAAGCGCCTTGGTGGGGATACAGCCCCGGTTGAGACAGGTGCCGCCGATCTTGTCTTTTTCTACAATGGCCACTTTGCGGCCCAGCTGCGCCGCCCGGATAGCTGTCACATACCCGCCCGGGCCTGCGCCGATTACGATCAATTGATAATCGCTCATATGTCTCTCCTTTTCAACAATTTTTCTTATGGGAAAGCCGCCCGCCTGATGCAAGCGGGCGGCTTCCGACAAGTCCCTTTCTCGGATTATATTATTTCAGAATCATGTTCGCTACGATCTCACCGGTACTGGCAGCGCCGTCTGTCAGCATGCTGTGCATGGGCGTTGTGCAGTCGCCGGCAAAATAGAGATTGGCGATGGCCTCATAATGATGCTGAAGCTTCGGCTGTTTATTGTAGAAATAGTGCGAGGGTGCAAGTCTGCCACCAAAGGGCGTTTCGAAGATGAGATGATCGGAGAAGCCGGGGAACATTCTGTCCATGTCCTCATGCATCTGCTTCTCAACAGCATCCTGGCCAAGCTTGTTGAAATTCTCCGCCGTCATGATCCTGTAAGCCCATATGAACTGCTTGCCGGGAGCCGCATTCCACGGCTGTTCTACACTCTGGGCATATCCGCCAAGGACATGGGAGCTATCGCCGGCATTGTCAAACTCCATGAAAAACGCACCATCAAGATCGATCTTATCATCCAGGAAATAGTTTTTGAATGCGCTTCCCATCATATGTTCGGGCTGCATGATCTGCCCCACGATCTGCGCCATAAAGTCCGGCATGGGCTTAAAGAGCTGCGGCCATGCGCCCCACCTGGTAGCGACAACATAGGTATCGGCGGTCAACACCTCTTCCGTATCGCCGCGCTTTACCTGCAATCCGGCAACTTTGCCATCTTCCACAAGAACCTGCTGCACATCCACATTAAGCTCAATCTCTACACCCAGCTTCCTTGCTGCATCGGCAATGGGAACGGCAATCCCTTCCTGAGGGTTGGGGCAGGGTACGGACATAAGCCCATCCCCGGCAATCCACATGCGAAGCAATACCATTCCCTTACCTGCGGAGGCGTAATTGTAGGTATAATTCCAATCCCCCGTAAAGATACAGGCACACATCATCAAATTATATACATACCGTGCGCCGGCATCCTCTGTTCTCGGTTCGATCCATTCCTTGGGAGACAATTCACCCCATTCTACGCTCAGCTTTTCCAGGGGAGCCGCATACATCTCCCGCATGATTTTTACCAGCTCCGTTTCGGTAATATCGCTGATCAATTCGGGTTTTGCTTTTCCGAGAAGCTCCATCAACCATCTGGCTGCACCCTCTGGAGAAAGGCACTGGGGGATCTTCATATCGTTGTTAGTTTCGTTGCCCCGGAGAAAGATTCTGGGAGACCCGAAATTCATCATGCGCACGTCAGCGTCGAAGTCCTGCGCCACCTTCGCCCAACCATTGGCATTCCCATAAGCGTACTTTGCCGTTATGGGACAAACCATGGATACCGTACAGTCCATAGTTTTATTGGGAACCGTGCTCCCACCCACCACGGGCAGCTTCTCCACGATTTTTACTTTCTTCCCCGCTTTTGCGAGATAGCCCGCCGTTGCAAGGCCGGAAAGCCCAGCGCCGATAATCAAAACATCATGTTTTCCGCCATTTTCCTATCTCCTTTCTCTTAAAAACGGTACACTAAGATACGGGTCTTGAAAACAGACCCGTATCCTTTCATTCTGCTATTCCCTTTCCGCTATGGATGCCTTGTAGGCTTCGGAATTGAGGAGCTTTGCCTTGTCGGCCGCCCAGTCATCGGGCTCAACACAAATAAGCCAGCCTGAATCATAGGGAGAATTGTTTACTGTTTCCGGATCATCCAGGACTGCCTGATTGATCTCGGCGATTTTTCCGCTCACCGGACTGATCAGGCCCGAAGTTGCCTTGGAAGATTCTGCTTCGCCAAAGCTCTCGCCAGCGGAAATGGCATCACCCTCTGATTTAAGGTCGATGTACATAAGATCGCCAAGCTGCTGCTGGGCAAAATCGGAGATACCAATCTGAATGAGGCCGTTCGGCAACGCCTTGGCCCAGGTATCCGCCGCAGTGTAGAGCGCGGTCGGTCTTACTTCATATGCCATGATTGTACCCCCTTTCAGAGCTTGATGCCCATTGCTTCCGCAACGAGGACATTCAGGTCATAAACCTTCATCTTGGCCTTTCTGGCGTCCGGCGTCAGGTTCCCTTCACAGGAGGGACATGCGGAAACGATCAGCTCCGCCCCAGTCGCTGCTGCCTCGGATGCACGATCCGCCGCAATGTCTCCGGACAATTCGGGGAATGCGGTAGACACGATGGAACCGCCGCCACAACACCAGGCATTGGCTTTGTTCCGCGGCATTTCCACCAGCTCAACGCCATTGATTGCGCCGAGGACTTCACGGGGCGCATCATATACTCCCTCGTGGCGTCCCAGATGGCAGGGATCATGATAGGTTACCTTTTTGGCAATGTTTTCGCTGAGTACAATCTTACCGTCCTTTACCAATCCGGCAATCACTTCAGCGCTGTGCACCACTTCAAAGGGAAGCTCGCCGACGATCTCGGGGTATTCGCTCTTGAGCGCGTGGTAACATCCGGCACAGGAGGTGATGACCTTCTTGGCTCCGGCGTTTTTCAGCGCTTCCACATTCTTCATAATTAGCTTTTCCGCAAGTTCCCGATTGCCGTCCGCAAGCTGGGGAACGCCGCAGCAATTCTCGGCTTCGCCCAGATAGGCCACATCGATACCGCCAGCCTTCAGGATGGCGACGGTAGCCTTTGCGATCTTGGGATTGCGGTAGGCCGCATAGCAGCCAGCGAAATATACGATTTCGCCTTCCGTGGGCAGATCAGAGGCCCATGCGCCGCGCTTTGCCGCATCCTCGCCGAAAGGATTGCCAGTTTCGTCAATCGCGGCATCGATCTTTTGCAGAGATTCCGGTTCATAGCCCGCTTTGCAGAGATCAACTCTCAGCGCATGCTGGATCTTTGTTTCATCGATAAAGCCGGGCTTTCCGGTTCTCAAATCCATCCTCGTGCACTGCACATGGCAGCTGTTGCATCCAAGGCAGGTATAGGCGCTGTCCGCAAGCTCTTTGGTGTATTCCAGATCACCATTCAGGATGGCTTTTGCGATCTGGTTACGTCCTCTCGCAACATACTGGTCAAAACCGCCCGTGTGCTGCTGAACAGGACATACATAGCCCGCTTCTCCAATAATACACATGCCGCAGCGGCTGCATGCTTTTACATTCGGTGCGTACTTTTCAAGCATTGATCGGTTCCCCCTTTCTTACAGGTTCCAAAGACCGGGGCACATGATTCCGTTGGGATCCAGCGCTTTTTTGATCAGCCCCATGGTCTTTGCGTAGGTCGGTGACCATGCGCCCGCGATATACTGGGAATTGGTGCCCTGGGCGTATGCGGAACTGGTACCCATATCCCGCATATACTTGGCCCCCGCCGCCCACGTGTCACGCAGGTGCTGTTCGGCTTCGGGTGTCTGGAAACCGCTTCTCAGGGTCACGCCGGTGATGAAGGACTCTCCGTTTGGAATCAGGTAAAGGCCTGCGCCGGTAGCATTTTCTCTGTGTCCGGGCACGCTGGCAAAAGCGGCCAAGAGACCTTTTGTGTATTCCAAAGAACGTGCTCTGGGGAACATGGACTCCCATGTCATGAAAGGACAGGAGTTTGCACCCACATCGTGAACCACCTGCATGGTACCCGTGGCCCCGTTCATGGCAAACCAGTCCAGTTTCGGATTGCCACATTCTGCGCCGTATTTTTCGCAGACATCGCTAATCTCCTTAATGCGGATATTTGCTTCGTCTTCATTGTCGCATTCCACGGAGAACAGATAGGCGCCAAAGGCATCTGTTTCGCCTACGATGGGCTTAACCAGATAGTTCTTCATTTCAAACATCATGGAATTGCTGTAGGGAACACGACCCATGGCGCTCAGTTCCAAAGAAATATCCCAGGCTGCTTCCATAGTGGGGACAACATAGCTGATAGACTTCATCACCTTGGGCATGGGCACGATCTTCTGGGTAATTTCGGTGATCAACCCAAATGCGCCGCCCGAAGAGAGGAACAGATCCGTCAGGTCCGGGCCGGTCACTTCACGGAAGAAGATGGAATCCCGGTTGATGTTGGAGTCAGGACCTGCACCGGTGGTGATCACATCGCCGTTGGGGAGCACTACTTTCACACCCATGATCTGCATCCAGTTACAACCCATCGACGCAACATTCTTGCTGAAGCCAGCGCCGCAAATGCCGGCAGCCAGACCTGCAGCCGTGGCCGAGAAATAGGGGCCGATTACGGAATTGGCATAGTATCCGTAGGGACGCAGGGCATCGTCGATGGTGCTCAGACGTGCGCCGCCGCCAACGGTCACTTTGAGATTCGGGATATCCACCTCGATCTTATCGAGGCGCCCCATATCCAGCATGATGTTTCTGCCCGGTTCACCATGAGTCACGCCGCCACCGGCGTTACCGCCGCCCTTGACAACAATGGGGCAGCCCTTTCGGTTGGCCAGCTTGACGATATCCGCAATTTCCTCGGTACAGCCGGGACGTACCGCAATCCCTGGCATAACACCATGGAAATAGCTGATATCCTGTGCGTAGGGGATCAGCTCGAATTCATCATCGACAACATATTTCTTGCCGACGATAGCGCAGATTGCATCATATAACTCATGATGCGCCTTTGTACGTTTTTGCATAAAGCAGCACTCCTTTCATGTATTTTCTTGCTTTGCGCAAAATCTTATTATATTGCTTAACTATTGGTTGTCTTTGTCCGTTATTATTAGTATAATCGTCATATTAATCACAAACATCGGTGCTGTATGATGAAAAACAGGGATTAGAATTGTTCATAACTGCACAACGAAGAGGGTGCCAATGAAAATTACGCTTTCCATGATCCATGAACGGCTTGTATTTCAGGGATATCCCGTCTCCGCTTTGCATGGCGGGGATCAGACTGTGAAAAGCATTCATTTGCTGCCTTCCGCAGACACAAACGATGCTTATATACGCAAAACGGATAACGGGGTATCGCTCACATGCGGACAGGGCTCCTTTGAGGTGAGGGGCATCCCGCTGGAGGCCGTGTATGACGCCGCACAGGAGGCGCTGCGCTTTTATACCGAATGGGAGCTTTCTCTGATCCATGCCGTCTGGCGCGGAGCGAGCGTACAGGAGATCATCGATCTGGCGGAACCCGTCTTTCAAAACCCCATATTCGTTTGTACATGGCAGGGCAAACTACTGGGCTATACACAGAAATATGAAAACGACAACATCCGTGAATTTTGGAGTATCCTTGTAAAGGAAAAGCAGGTACCCATATTCTGCTTGAAGAATTTGCGGGAATCCCGGTTTTATGATGTTGTTGCCATGGAGAATTCCTCGCAGCTTCTCTCCTTTTCCGATTATGGACACCGATGCATCATGGGCATGATACACCGGGATCATGAAATCTGCCTGCACTATCAAATCATCGAACACAACACCCGGCTTACGGACGCAATGGTGCAGCTGTCCCAAACATTTCTTTTCGTTCTGCAAAAGGCGATTGCTGCTGAAGGAAATGCGACCGTGTATTCAACAAGTGAAATACTGTGCTCACTACTCGATCGCAAAGTGATGGACAGCAACAGCATAGAGTGGATGGAAATGTCGCTGGGATGGCAGGACAGCGGCGCGCAATACCAGCTTTTATGCTTTAAGCAACTCGAGACGAAAGGGAAAAAGAAAGATAAAAACTACATTCTCGGACAGCTGGAGATACGCCTCCCACTCTGCAAGATTGTTTACTGGCAGGACAATACGATCGCTATTACAAAAGCCGATACATTGATCCAATCCATGAACAAGGTTCAGAAACTAAGCGAAGCCCTGAAAACTGCATGCGGCATATCCCTTCCGTTCTATGAATGGACCAGTCTTGCAGACGCTTATCATCAGGCGGAGCTGGCGCTGTCCTTTTGTAGTGTAAACAAGCGTGTAGTTCACTGCCAGGACCATGCCTGGGATTTTTTGATCGATTATTTGTGCAATACGGTAGCATATTCACAGTTGCTCCATCCCGCCGCAAAAATTCTGGCCGCCTATGACGCCGAACACAATTCACAGCTGGCAGATACCCTGCTAGTCTATTTGGAAAATGAGCGTAATGTCTCCATCACGGCAGAAAAATTATTCATTCATCGCAATACAATGCAATACCGGCTGCGAAAAATATTGGATTTGGTAAGCACCGACTTTGAAAATCCAAACATACGTTCTCACATCAGCATTTCCATAAAGGCGTTGAGAAGAACGGTTGAAGTTAACCAGACAGCAGCCGGAACAGAAACAGTCCCTTGGTTATAATTAAAAATGACCGCCGAACCATCGGCGGCCATTTTGTGCTTCCATTTCTGCAAATCCGTCATATAATCAGAAACGTGCAGCTCCCCGGTGCAAGTTCCATAACCCCCGCCTCTACCCTTTCAGGGATCAATTCCGGCAAATCGGATATGCCGGATATAGCAAGGTCTTTTCCGTTGAGTTGCATGATGGCGGAGCGAATGGCCTTTGCGCTCAGGGTATACCGATCCGCGCTCCTGGGAATTTCCACTTCCGTTACGGCGGTAAGAGAGTTGTTGATGATCAGGTATGCGACTCCCGGCTTTCCATCCTTGCGGGAATGGCAGTATATATGCGCACCCTCAGTCCCCGGGTTGCCGCAGCCATATACGGTAGTTCCCATCAGCCGGTTCCAGAGCAGAACAGCAAAGTAATTCGGGCGCGGCTGAAAGCAGCCATGCTCCAGGAACCCGTAATCGGAGGAGGCCAGCGTGTTGTGGAAGATCACACCATCGGTGATTGCGGCGAAGCTACCCAACTCATTGAGCGTGCGCAGCACATCCAGATAGGTTGAGGCCCATGTATTCCCACCACCGCCCGCATCGCCGGACTCCGTGACCCACATCTGCCCGCCGGGGACGAAGCGATCCCTGAGCGCCGCGTGCTTCCTCGCACATTCAGGAGCGACCGCAAGGTATTCGTCGCTGCCAGCAAGCTCGCTGGGCCAATGGGCATTGGGCGCAACGGAAGCCAGCCGCTCGGATACGCCATTGTAATAGTGATAGCTGAATACATCCAGCGCCACATTCGTACCCGCCAGCAACTCCTGGGTGGTGCAGGTTCTGGCCAGGCTGCCGATCCCGGCTCCGAAGCCGCGGCTGTTCAGGTCAACCGTATAAGGATCCCCGGTGGTACAGGGCCCGACCAGCAGGCATTTCGGGTAGTTCTCGCGAACCCATGTGTAAAGGATATCCTGATCTCTTGCGTAATCAGCCGGCGTATAACCTGCCGGAGCACCGGACATTTCCATCATGTTCGGCTCGTTCATAAACTCGATGGCATCAATATCAACGCCGTATTCATGATTGAAATCAAACAGCTTCTTCGCTTGGGTGAGATCGAGAGGGCCGCCGTCCGGATGATCCCCTTCGCAATTGCTGACGGACACGAGCAACTTGCCGCCTACAGCCTTAACAAAATCCAGCACGCCAATCCACTGGTTCTTGGTCAGGACGCTTGCGTAGCCATGAGGCGCTTTGCCGTCCGTCACGCCTTCAAAATCATAGTAGGTTTTTGTTGCCCATGTGCCGGACATACGAACCCATGCAGGCCCCAGCTTTTTCGCCAGCCCTCTCAGGCGTTCATCGTAAAGGTCTATGGGCGGATAATACTGCATCAATCCGTTCAGTGCGGTAAAACCGTCCTGCAGGCTGGCGATTGGAGGAAATTCTTCCGTTCCTGCGATCTGCTCGGGCGTATATGCCTTCCAGAATGTGCCGCCGGTTACTTCCGTCATCTCGATGTTATAGGATACCAGCCTTTCGTCAACATTGCGGATTGGGGTAACCGCATCTGGGGCCAGTTTGATACAAGTCATTCTTTCCTCTCCTTCTTTCATAACCGTACTACATTACCTATTGTTTCATTTTCGCCTGCAACCAAGTCAAAATCCTCTTATGCACTCTCCCCGGGAAGCCTGTTTACATCCTCCCGCAGCAGCCGGTAGAGGGCTGCTGCAAGAGGTACGCCGATCAGCATCCCGGCGATTCCCATAATTCCGCCGCCGATTGTCACCGCAGCCAGCACCCAGATCGCCGGAAGGCCCATGGAGGAGCCGACAACACGGGGATAGAGCAGGTTCCCCTCTATCTGCTGCAAGACGACGATATAGATCAGGAAGAACACCGCCTTGATCGGGGAAACGGTAAGTATCATAAACGCCCCGACCGCGGCTCCGATATACCCGCCGGCAACGGGGATCAGCGCGGTGAACGCGATGACTGCGCCGGTCATGGTGGCGTAAGGGATGTTCAGGATCAGCATGCCCAGGGTACAAAGGACGCCCAGGATGACCGCTTCGGTACACTGTCCCACGATGTACTTATGGAAGCACTCGTTCAGCACGGAGAGGACGTACTTCGTCCTTGTGTACAGGCGCTCCTTCATATACCGCTGCATGACCTTGTCGAACTGGCGGCCCAGCTTCTCTTTGCCGGTCAGCAGGTAGATCGAGAAGATCAGGGCAAACAGCGCCGTGACGATGCCGGAGAATATGGAAGAAACCACATTGACGGCCGCCCCCATTGCATTCCCGACGCCGGTTGTCAGCACGCCGATAATCTGCTGCACCCTGGCCTGCCAATCCACATTGGCAAGGGACGCAATCAACTCCTCTGTGATGAGCCCTGAATTTTCAAGCCTGTTCAGCAGCGATCTGATGGCTCCCGGAATCTGCGCGATCAGCAGTTCCACGCTGGCCATAAGCTCCGGCACTACAAGCTTCGCCAGCAGCGCAACGATCACCACCAGCGATGCGAACGCCGCCAGCATACAGACCGGCCTGCGGCTCCTTGCCGCCGCGGGTTTCGTGCTCTTGGGAAAATAGTGTTTCTCATAAAAGCTCATGAGAATATTGAGGATGTATGCGATGACGCAGCCGATCAGCAGCGGCATGGCTGCGCCCACAACCGTTCCGATGAAGCTGGAAAAGGACGGCCAGTAGGTGATGCAAAGATATAATACAAAAATGCTCACGCCTATCCTGAAGCAGGATTTCCATTCTACCCTCATATATTATTCCTTTCTGCCGTTTCCCGCCCGGCGATCATGGTGATTTTACCCAAATCCCTCAGAGCGTTGCCGATGACTTTTCAGTCTCTCTACGTTTTACTTTCGACAACCCTAAGCCATATCAAAGGCCTGCCAGAATTCCTTGACCGCAGCTTCGTAGTTTTCCTTTTCCACGCAGTAGCTCATGCCATGGTCTGCACCGGGCACCACCAGCAGCCGCTTGGGGGCGGCGCAGGCCTTGTAGTTCTCATAGGTCATTTCAATGGGGACGAAGGCGTCGTCCGTACCGTGGATGAACAGCACCGGCACGGAGCAGGCCTTCATGGCGTCCGTGGTGGAATAATCCGTATCCTCAATGTTCAGTGCCCTGCGGTACAGGTCGTTAATGGCGGCGGAGCGGATGTTATAGTTCAGGTGCAGGTTGTTTTCCGCCACGTGCTTCCAAATGGCCTTTGGAGAGGTAAAGCCGCAGTCAGCTATGACGCCGCACACATTGGGGGGCAGATCGAAGCCCGCGGCCATCAGCACGGTCGCAGCGCCCATGGATACGCCCGCCAGATAGACGGGCATGGTTTTGCCGCAGCGCTCATTGACCCAGTTGATCCAATCCAGGCAGTCGTACCGCTCCAACAGCCCAAAGCCCATGTAATCGCCGCCGCTGTTGTTCTGTCCCCGCTGTTCCGCGTACAAAACGCTGCATCCGCTGTCCTGCCAGAAATCCGCAATGACGCCGAAGTCCGATGACCAGGAGGTGCGCCAGCCGTG
>JAJFVI010000212.1 GCA_021371895.1 Eubacteriales bacterium
CGATTAGTGCATAGGAACATCTGTTCTTCTGTTTTTGCCTGTCTGATCATGCTACACTCCATGCAGCGCGGCGCATTGATATGGAGTGTTTATCGCAAAGCACGGAAATCCTGCGTTTCCATCGTTGAAAAGCGCTTAAAAAGCCTTGACTCATCGGTTGGTTCTGACCGCCTTCCTGTGGATGGGATATGTTAAAAGAGGCGATGGGATATGCATAAACCGGAGAATCTCCAATACTGGAGCATGCCTGCCGACAACGTGTTAAAAGCGTACGAGGCACAGCGCGAAGGCCTGACGGATGCAGACGCCAGTCAGCGGCTTAAGGAGTACGGTGAAAACGCCATCAAGGCGCAGAAAAAAAATGGTCCGTTACTCCTGTTTCTCTCACAGTTTAAAAACCCTATTATTCTAATTTTGATGGTCGCTACCAGCATCTCGGCGGTAACCGGAGATTTATATGATTCCCTGATTATCCTTGCGATTATCCTGGGCAGCGCACTGCTCAGCTTTTTGCAGGAGTACAGTGCCAGTAACGCCGTGGAGGATCTCCGCTCAAGGGTACGAATTAAGTCAAGCGTCCTGCGCGGCGGAAAAGACGTGGAAGTGTTTTCTAACTTGATTGTGCCCGGCGACATTGTAACGCTTTCCGCGGGGAGCCTGATCCCGGCGGATGGGTTGATCCTTGCCTGTAACGACTTTTTTGTGAACCAGTCCATCTTAACGGGCGAATCCTTCCCGGTGGAAAAGCGCGCGCAAGCGGTTGCGGAGGACGCGGAGGTGGAGCTGCGAACCAACTGCGTTTATATGGGCACCAACGTGCGCAGCGGCACCGCAACGATTCTGATTATACAAACCGGCGCAGGCACGGAGTTTGGCAAGATTGCCAAGCAGCTTACCCTGCGGCCGCCGGAAACGGAGTTTGAGCGCGGTGTGCGGCACTTTGGCTATCTGCTTACCCAGATCATGCTGGTGCTCACGTTAGCCGTATTTGCCATTAACGTTCTGTTCCATAAACCGGCCATTGACTCGCTGCTCTTTTCGGTGGCCCTCGCGGTGGGCATTACACCGCAACTGCTGCCCGCGATCATCAGCATCACGCTTTCCAAAGGCTCGCGCATGATGGCTAAAGAGGGCGTGATTGTGCGCCGCCTGACTTCCATTGAAAACTTCGGCAGTATGGACGTGCTGTGCACCGATAAAACCGGAACCCTGACCGAGGGTGTTGTGCGCCTGAATGGCGCCGTGGATGTGACGGGCAAGGATTCGGATGCAGTGTTCCGCCTCGCCTATCTGAACGCCACGATGCAGACGGGTTTGGCCAACGCACTGGATCAGGCCATTGTGAGCCATCACACTCCGGATGTCGGCAAAGTGGAAAAGCTGGGAGAAATCCCGTATGATTTTTTCCGCAAGCGCCTGAGTGTGATCGTCATGGAAAACAAACAACGCATGATGATCGTAAAGGGCGCGCTGAGCAACGTACTGGAAGTATGCGATACAATCGACCAGAACGGCGATGTAGGCAAACTGAGCGCCGATACATCCGCGGCCATTCAGGAGCGTTTTGCCGCATGGAGCGCGCAGGGCATCCGCGTGCTGGGCGTTGCCCGTAAAACGATGCCCAAAAAGGCGCAGTATACGAGGAATGACGAGGCAGGCATGACGTTTACCGGCTTCCTGCTGTTCTTTGACCCGCCTAAGGCGGATGTGGGCAAGACTATTGCGGAGCTTGCCAAGCTGGGCGTGAAACTTAAGATCATCACAGGCGACAACAAGCTGGTAGCGCAGCACATCGCACAAGCCGTCGGGCTTTCAGTCAAGAATGTGCTTACCGGCGCAGAGATGGGCAAGATGACCGACGAGGCCCTGTGGAGGAAGATTGACAGCACCGACCTGTTCGCCGAGGTGGACCCCAACCAGAAGGAGCGCATTATCCTGGCGCTCAAGAAAAAGCGTCATGTCGTGGGCTACATGGGGGATGGCATCAACGACGCACCTGCGCTGCATGCGGCCGATGTGAGCATATCCGTAAACACCGCTGTGGACGTCGCCAAGGAAGCGGCCGATTTTGTGCTGATGGACAGCGGCCTGAACGTGCTCAAACGGGGCATAGAGCTGGGGCGCACCACCTTTGCCAATACGCTCAAGTACATCCTGATCACCACCAGCGCCAACTTTGGCAACATGTTCAGCATGGCGGGCGCTTCGCTGTTTATGCCCTTCCTGCCGCTTCTGCCCAAGCAGATATTGCTGATCAATTTCCTGTCGGATTTTCCGGCTGTGACCATCGCCTCGGATACGGTGGACGCCGAGGAGATGAAAATGCCCAGAAGGTGGGACACCGCCTATATCCGCAAATTCATGTTCACCTTTGGCCTGATCAGTTCCGTGTTCGATTACCTGACCTTCGCCGTATTGCTGGTCGGCTTTCATACGCCGCAGGAACTTTTCCAGAGCAGTTGGTTCATCCTGTCCACCCTGACGGAACTTCTGACATTGCTTGTCATGCGCACCAGACGGCCGTTTTTCAAGAGCAGGCCTGCGCCGCTATTGCTGTTTTCCACGATCGGTGTGGGTTTGCTTACGTTGCTGATCCCTATTTTACCGCTGGAGAAAGTGTTCAACATCATCCCCATCCCGCTGCCGCTGCTGCTGGCACTGCTGGGCATCGCCCTGCTTTATATTGTGGCGACAGAAGTTGGCAAACACTTCTTTTTCCGGACGAAAAAACACAGAAAACGCATAAGGAAAGCCGCATGAATAAGCCTTGGATACAAATTGCAAAAGCCAGTTGGGCACTTTAACAGAATGGCAACCAGGCGTTATGCGGCGCATATGCTGTCCAGTTAAACATCGAAAAGCTCTTCCGGGTTGAGTAGCCTAGCCATCTGCGGAGTCGTCCGTTCAGCTCATCGGCAAAGGCCAGGACCTGCGCTGGGGAATACTTCTTAATGGAGACTCCCTTGGGATGAACCCGCGGCCATTATGTCGCTCGTTCACAGGCCGTATCCATGACGGGTACGGGTGTGCAAAGCAGATTCACGTTTCCCAATGTTCAGCCTTGGCAAAGTCTTCAAACTCCAAACCGTTGTCGGCGGTTATGCTCTTGAAAGCATCACTGAAATAGTCGGCATAGCTTTGATATTACCTATGATATTCCGGAAGAACTTAAAAAGTGTATTGTTCCAAATTTTGTTTTACAGCCACTAGTTGAGAATGCGATTATGCACGGATTGGATGCTATACGAGGGCTGCATGGTGAACTTTACATTTCGGTGTCTTCTGATGATGATGATTTATTGGTTCGTATTTGCAATAATGGAGCACCTTTTATTGCAGAGGCTCTGCATAGTGTCCTTTCGTCAAAAGAGCGTGGCTACGGCCTGCGCAACGTGCAAGAACGGGTCCAATATTTGTATGGAGAAAAATATGGCATTTCCTTGGAGACCCCGATGGAAGGCTATACAACGTGTGTGGTGCTCAGGATGAAAATACGTCTTCCGGGGCTTCCGGGGGACGATCAAGATACATAACCTGATACGTGATATCCTCCGAAACATTGGCAATGGTTGCGCGCCCGTACCAACAATGGGATCAAACGGATCCCCGTTGAAAGCAGGCGGTGTACCAGGATGGTTAGTTATTCCTCGGATGACAACCGTGAGTTTAAGCTGGTGTGCGCCAGGCTCAGGCACGTATTCGCTTCCGCTTGGGGCGAGAAGGTATACTAAAATTAGCGGCGTCTGTACGGGCTTGAGAAGGGACACGATAACCAGCATATTCCTTTGTTACCAACCTGACATACGCGGTTCAGG
>JAJFVI010000040.1 GCA_021371895.1 Eubacteriales bacterium
CGGGCAGGCGACCTTTTTTACCGCGACCGATGGCAACCATGGCCGCGGCGTGGCGTGGGCGGCGCGGCAACTGCACCAGAAAGCCGTTGTGCACATGCCCAAGGGCAGTGTGCAAATCCGCTACGATAATATCGCCCGCGAAGGCGCGCAGGTGACCATTGAAACCGTGAATTACGACGATTGCGTGCGTTTGGCGGCGCGGGAAGCGGCCGCGACACCCCACGGCGTAGTGGTGCAGGATACGGCGTGGGACGGGTATGAGGAAATCCCTTCGCATATCATGCAGGGGTACGGCACCATGGTGCGCGAGGCGGCGGAGCAGTTTGAAGCTGCAACGGGCGCTCCGCCGACGCATGTGTTCATTCAGGCAGGTGTAGGGTCGCTGGCGGGCGCGGTGCAGGGGTACCTATGCAACCGCTATCCCGATCATACTCCTGTGGTGGCGGTTGTGGAGGCAACGGCGGCGGATTGTCTGTACCGCGGAGCGCTGGCGGGGGATGGCCAACCGCGCGCCGTGCAAGGCGATCTGGAAACCATCATGGCGGGGCTGGCCTGCGGTGAGCCCAATACGCTTGCCTGGGACATTTTACGCAACCACAGCGCCTTTTTCGTAAGCTGCCCGGATTGGGTCAGCGCGCGGGGCATGCGGATGCTGGGCGCACCGCTGAAAGGCGACCCGCAGGTGGTTTCCGGCGAGAGCGGCGCGGTGGGCATGGGTGTAGTGAGCGCCGTGATGACTGACCCGGCCTATGCCGAGCTGAAAGTACAGCTGAAGCTGGACGAACAATCCCGCGTGCTGCTCTTTTCCACCGAGGGGGACACCGACCCTGAAAATTACCGGAACATCGTCTGGAACGGCGCGGTTGCGTCGAACTGATCAACAAGGAGTGTTAGCATTGGATTTTGAACAGGTGAAGGCTGCCGCGCAGGGGTACGAAGGCGCGATGACCGCTTTTCTGCGCGAGTTGATTGCGATTCCGGGGGAAAGCAGCGGCGAAGAGGGGCACGTGCGCCGCATCGAAAAGGAAATGAAGGCTGTCGGTTTTGATCAGGTGGAAATCGACCCGATGGGCAATATTCTGGGTACCATGGGCACGGGGGAAAAGCTGATTGCATTTGACGGGCACATTGACACCGTTGGCGTGGGCAACCGCGGCAACTGGACGTTTGACCCCTACGAAGGCTTTGAAAGCGACACCGAAATCGGCGGGCGCGGCGCGAGCGACCAGCTCGGCGGCATTGTAAGCGCGGTATACAGTGCAAAGGTGATGAAAGACCTGGGCCTGCTGTCCGATCAGTACCGGGTGCTCGTCACAGGCACTGTGCAGGAAGAGGATTGCGACGGCCTGTGCTGGCAGTATATTATGAACGAGGATCACGTCAAGCCTGCGTTCGTGGTCATCACCGAGCCGACCGACGGCAATATCTACCGCGGCCAGCGGGGGCGCATGGAGATTCGCGTGGAAGTAAAAGGCATCAGCTGCCACGGCTCCGCGCCGGAGCGCGGCAAGAATGCCATTTACATGATGGCAGATATTTTGCAGGAGATTCGCATGCTCAACGAGCGGCTGCATTTCGACCCGTTCCTGGGCAAGGGTACGGTAACCGTGAGCGAGATTTTCTATTCTTCGCCCAGCCGCTGTGCCGTGGCGGACGGCTGCGCCGTATCGCTGGACAGGCGGCTGACCGACGGGGAAACCTACCAACAAGCACTGGATGAGGTGCGCGTGCTGCCCAGCTGCCAAAAGTACGGCGCAGAGGTAACCATGTACAAGTATGACCGTCCAAGCTGGACGGGGCTAAGCTACCCCACGGACTGCTATTTCCCCACATGGGTGCTTCCAAGGGAACATCCCGCCACGCAGGCGATGGTGGAAAGCTACTGCGGTATGTTCGGCGAGCCTAAAGTAGACAAGTGGACTTTTTCAACTAATGGCGTGAGCATTATGGGCCGCTACGGGGTGCCCTGTATCGGGTTTGGCCCCGGTAAGGAAGCACAGGCACACGCTCCGAACGAGCGGACGTGGAAAGAGGATTTGGTGAAGTGCTGCGCGGTGTATGCGGCGATGCCAACTTTGTATTGCGCCAGATAACTGGCGCGTATACCGCGGTTATGCTCGCGGCGGCGCAGGGATTCCGTGCCTGCGGAGGCAGCAGGGGCTTTGCGCTCACACCGCAGGGAAGCGTGCGCCCAGTGGGTGCCGTTGCGTAGCGGAAGGGGCTTTCCGCTCGCCCCTGCACCCTTCGGGTCGCTTCCTTGCACGGCGGGCTGAGCGCGAGGGGTCGCATTCGGAGTACAGGATAGTCGTCCGACGCCACCGCGCGAAAGGATGTTATGCTTACTTCCCAGGCTCTGCGCGCGGCAGCGCCGACCGACAAGCCTGTCCATCCTTCCTGCGACCCCATCGCGCTTCCCGCCTGCGTGGCGTGAAGCGAAAGGGGAAATATGCTCTCGTTGGTTTTTGCGAATCCCATCGAAATGATTCCAAGGCACCATCTCTTAAGGCACTTCCTTCATGGTGAAAGGCATTCCGAAGGGCACCGGAGGGAAGCGCGTGCCCGGTGGGCACCACGGCGTAGCCGTGAGCGACCCGCAGGTGAGAGGTTTAGCAAGAGCAAGGCATGGTAGTGCCTTGCATGCCGATTAAACCGACCGGAAAGGGGCGAGCGGAAGTTCCAGTCGCTCAGTCTTCGCGGGCGGCGCTGCCGCTGGCCGCTCGCTTCGCTCTTCACCTGCGGGTCGCTCTCGCTTTCGGCGAAGTACCCACTGGGCACTCGCTTCCCTTCGGTGCCCCTGCCATGCCCGCAGGCATGCTCCTATCATAAAATGTATGTTCTGAAAGGATGTAAACATATGGCCGATTTGCAAAAGGCGCTGGAAACCCTGCAAACCCTAGATTTCTCTAAAATGTACGAAGGTGATTTCTTCCTGACGTGGGAAAAGACCGACGCGGAGATTCGCGCGGTGTTCGAGGTGGCGGAAGCGCTGCGCGCGCTGCGCGAAAACAATGTTTCGCCCAAGATTTTCGATAGCGGGCTGGCCGTTTCCATGTTCCGCGACAATTCCACCCGCACCCGGTTCAGCTTCGCTTCCGCCTGCAATTTGCTGGGTTTGGCCGTACAGGACTTCGACGAGGGCAAGAGTCAGGTAGCGCATGGCGAAACCGTGCGCGAGACGGCCAACATGATCTCCTTTATGGCGGACGTGATCGGCATCCGGGACGATATGTACATCGGCAAAGGCAACGCCTACATGCATCAGGTGGTGGACGCTGTAACAGAAGGTCACCGCGAGGGCGTGCTGGCGCAAAAGCCCACGCTGGTCAACCTGCAGTGCGATATCGATCATCCCACGCAGGCAATGGCGGATACCTTGCACCTGATTAACCACTTCGGCGGGGTGGAGAACCTGAAGGGCAAGAAGGTTGCCATGACCTGGGCGTACTCGCCCAGCTACGGCAAGCCCCTTTCTGTGCCGCAGGGTGTGATCGGGCTGATGACCCGCTTCGGCATGGACGTAGTGCTGGCGCACCCCGAAGGGTATGACGTGATGCCCGGCGTGGAAGAAGTGGCAAAGAATAATGCCATAAAGAGCGGCGGCAGCTATAAGCGTGTGAACAGCATGGACGAGGCTTTCACGGGCGCGGATATCGTATACCCTAAGAGCTGGGCGAGCTTCGGCGCCATGGAACGGCGCACCGCGCTGTATGGCCGCGGCGATAACGAGGGTATCCGCGCGCTGGAAAAGGAGTTGCTTGCACAGAACGCCCAACACAAAGACTGGGAATGCACTGAGGAACGCATGGCACTCACCAACGGGGGCAAAGCACTGTACCTGCATTGCCTGCCCGCGGATATCAGCGGCGTGAGCTGCAAGGAGGGCGAGGTGGCCGCCACGGTGTTTGACCGCTACCGCGATCCGCTCTACCGGCAGGCTTCCTATAAGCCTTATATTATTGCCGCGATGATCTTTCTGGCCAAGGTAAAAGACCCGGCGGAGACGCTTGCCTCCATGGGATCGCAGGCGCGCCGCCTTTACGAATAACCAGCAGAGGTAGAAGTATGCAGCGCACAGGCAAACGCCTGGTGATCGCGTTGGGCGGCAACGCGCTGGGGAAAACCTTACCTGAGCAGATGGCGGCGGTCAAGCTGACCGCCAAGGCCATCGCTGATCTGGTGCAGGATGGGCACGAGATTATCCTCTCCCACGGCAACGGCCCGCAGGTGGGCATGCTGCAAACCGCCATGGCGGAGTACGCGCTTAAGTACCATGAGCCGGCCGCACCGCTTTCCGTATGTGTGGCGATGAGCCAGGGCTATATTGGCTACGATCTGCAAAACGCGCTGCGGGAGGAACTGATCGACCGCGGCATCCATAAGGCGGTTTCCACCGTACTCACGCAGGTGCGCGTTGATCCGGACGATCCCGCGTTCCTTAAACCCACTAAGCCCATCGGGCACTTTATGACCCGTGAGGAAGCGGATGAAAAGGTGCGCGAGAAGGATTGGACGGTCATGGAGGACGCGGGGCGCGGTTACCGCCGCGTAGTCGCCTCACCCAAGCCTGTGGAGATCATGGAGATCGAAACAGTGCATGCACTGCTCAACGCCGGGCAGATCGTGGTGGCAGCAGGCGGCGGCGGCATTCCCGTGGTGGCGCACGGCCACCACCTAAGCGGTGTCGGCGCGGTGATCGATAAGGATCTGGCCAGCGCCCTGATGGCGGATACGCTGGGCGCCGATACCCTCATCATCCTGACCGCCGTGGAAAAGGTGGCGATCCGCTTCGGCAAACCCGACCAGCAATGGCTGGGTGATCTGCCATGGCGGGATGCGCAGCGTTACAGCCAGGCCGGGGAATTCGCCGAAGGCTCCATGAAACCCAAGGTGGAAGCCGCCGTGGCTTTCGTAAGCGCCAAGGAAGGCCGCACGGCCCTGATTACGGAACTGAGTAAGGCACGCGACGGTGTGCAGGGCAAAACCGGCACCCTGATCTATTAAACGAAAGCACGATACTGTAGCACCTCTGTACGACCCGGAAAGGGGGAGCGCGTATGTCCATCGGCTGTGTCGTCCTCGCGTCGGGCGAAAGCGTACGCTTCGGCACCAACAAACTCTTAACCGATTTCTGCGGCCAACCGCTGCTGGGCTGGCTATTGGACATGCTACCCAAAACGCTGCATTCCGTGGTGGTCACCCGCAGCGAAGCCGTGCGCGATCTGGCGCAGGCGAAGGGTTACCGCTGCTTGCTGCACCAGCTTCCCGAGGTGCGCGATACCATCCGCCTCGGGCTGTCGGCGTTGCCCAACACCGACGGTTGTCTGTTCTGTGTTGGGGATCAACCCCTGCTGACCCGCGAAACCGTAGAAAAGGTGATGGCTGCTTACCGCGAGCATCCGGAGAAGATCGTGCGCGCGGCTTATGACAAGCGCGAAGGCAATCCCGCGCTTTTCCCGCCCGATCTGTACGGCGAGCTTTCCTCGCTTAACGAGGGGGAGGCGGGCGTTACGGTGATCCGGCGGCATCACGACCGGGTATTTACCGTACAGGTGGCCGACGAAAACGAACTGACCGACGCGGATACCCCGGAAACCCTCGCGGCACTGGAAGCGCTTAAATGTGGAACAAAGAAGGAGTGACCGCCCATGCTGCTTCTGGGAAACGGGCGTGTAATCACCCGGGACGATCATAACCCCTTCCTGCCGGACGGTTGCGTCGCCATGGAGGGCGACACCATCGTGAATGTCGGCGATACTGCGATTCTGAAAGGCACATATCCCAGAGCAACGTTTGTGGACGCGCACGGCGGCGTAATTATGCCGGGATTGATTAACGCGCACGAGCATATCTACTCCGCTTTCGCGCGGGGCATGAGCCTGCCCGGATATGCGCCCAAGGGCTTTCTGGATATTCTGGACGGCCTGTGGTGGACGCTGGACAGGCACCTGCTGATCAAGGATACCCGCGCCAGCGCTGACGCGACGATGATCGACTGCATCGAAAACGGCGTCACTACGATTTTCGACCATCACGCCAGCTACGGCGAGATCGAGGGGAGCCTGTTTGCCATCGCGGACAGCGCCCGGCAATACGGCGTGCGTGTCAACCTCTGCTACGAGGTCAGCGACCGCGACGGCGCGGAAAAAATGCGCGAGGGTGTGCGGGAGAACGCGGCATTCATCCGCTTCGCGCAGGCGGATACGACCGGCAGGGTGGCGGGGCTTTTCGGGCTGCATGCGCAGTTTACCCTTTCGGATCATACGCTGGGCTATTGCCGTGATCAAGCGCCTGCCGGCGCGGGCTTCCACGTGCACGTGGCCGAGGGCATTGAGGACGTTTACGCATGCCTGAAAGAACACGGAAAGCGCCCGGTGTTCCGCCTCCGTGATTTTGACATTCTTGGCGAAAACACGATCTGCGGGCATTGCACGCACGTGAGCGAGGCGGAAATTGAGCTGCTGGCGGAAACCCGCACCAACGTGGCGCATAACCCCGAGAGCAATATGGGTAACGCCATCGGCTGCCCGCCGACTCTACATATGATGCACCAGGGCGTGCTGGTGGGGCTGGGCACCGACGGGTCCACAAACGATATGCTTGAAAGCCTCAAGGTGGCCAAACTCCTGCACCAGCACCACCTGCACGACGCCACCGTCGCCTGGACGGAGGCGCCGCAAATGCTGTTTACCAACAATGCCGTGCTCGCCAGCAAGGCGTTTGGCAAAACGCTGGGCGTGCTCAAGCCCGGCGCGGCGGCGGACGTGATCGCGCTGGATTATACCCCGCTTACGCCCATGGACGCGGAGAATTATGCCGGGCACGTGCTCTTTGGCATGAGCGGGCGCAGCGTGATTCACACGGTCATCGCGGGCGAGCTGAAAATGCGGGATCGTGTGCTTACCGAGGTAGACAAGGAAGCCGTGCTGGCGCATTGCCGGGATACCGCGGCGGAGCTGTGGGGGAGAATCGTCGGTCGCTAGCGGTCGCGCGGTCGTATGCGCTCCCTTCGGGGAAGGGCGATCCCTTCGCCCGGTTGGTTTGATCGGCGTGCAGCGCACTACCTTGCCCTGCACTTGTCAAACCTCCCACCTCCAGGTCGCTCACCGCTTTGCGGTGGCGCGCACTGCGCGCCCGCTTCCCTCCGGTGCCAACCTTTCCCCAGCCCGCGCCTGTGGGCACGGGACGTAACCAACGTGCGCCTTTATTAATTTTATACTCATTTGTACCATGGAGGAGCGATTGCCCATGAGCGACCGTATGCGGCCGATTCCTTTTGGCGAACTGATGGAACAGTTGGTGACCGAGTATGGACGCGACGGTTCCGTATTCGGCGTGCGTTCGCCTTACCGACACACCGGCGATAAACGGCTTGCTTTCTTCGGTGAAACGCTGGAGACGCCTTTTGGCCCCGCCGCCGGGCCGCACACCCAACTTGCGCAAAACCTGATTGCCGCCTACGCGGGCGGCGCGCGCTTCATGGAACTGAAAACCGTGCAGAAGCTGGACGGGGAGGATCTGCCCGTAGCAAAGCCCTGCATTTTGGCGGAGGCCGAGGGCTACAACGTGGAGTGGAGCACGGAATTGACCGTACCGCAGGCATTGGAGGAATACATAAAGGCGTGGTTTGCCCTGAAACTGATCAGCGTGGCTTTCGGGCTGGGGGCGCGGGACGGCTTTGTGTTCAATATGAGCGTGGGGTACGATCTGGCGGGTATCCGCACGGAAAAGATCGACCGCTTCATCGAAGGGTTGAAAAATGCGGGGGAGACGCCGATTTGGCGGGAATGCGTGGAGTGGGCCACGGCGCATCTGGCCGTGCTTGGCGGCCTGACGGCCGCCGACGTGGACGCGTTGGATCCGCAGGTATGCAAGAGCATCACGCTTTCCACCCTGCACGGCTGCCCGCCGGAAGAGATTGAGCGCATCGCCACATACCTCATCCGGGAGAAACACCTGCATACGTTCGTTAAGTGTAATCCGACGCTCCTGGGGTACGATTTCGCCCGCAGGACGCTGGACGCGCTGGGGTATGAAGGCGTGGCTTTCGACGACCATCATTTTAAGGACGATCTGCAATTTTCCGACGCCGTGCCGATGTTCGTACGGCTCCAGTCGCTGGCGCAATCACAGGGGCTTACCTTTGGGCTGAAACTGAGCAACACCTTCCCCGTGACCATTACGCACAGCGAGCTGCCGGGCGAAGAGATGTATATGAGCGGCAAGGCGCTCTGGCCGCTGACCATCCACCTGGCTCAAACGCTGGAAAAGGCGTTTGACGGCAAACTGCGCGTCAGCTTCTCCGGCGGCGTGGATGGGCACAACATTGTGGAACTGTTTCATACAGGCGTGTGGCCGATTACGCTGGCGACCGCGCTGCTCAAGCCCGGCGGTTACAACCGCCTGCCTTCCATGGCACGCGCGCTGGCCGCCGCGGAGTACCGCCCCTTTACGGGGGTGGATTTGCCCACGCTATCCGCGCTGGCGGAAAAGAGCCTGACTGACCCGCGTTACCGCAGGCCCCTGAAACCCGCGTATCCGCACAAGAACCACCGCCCTGTGCCGCTTGTGGATTGTTCGCTAGCACCCTGCTCGGAAGCGTGCCCCATCCATCAGGATATTTCCGCCTACATGGAGCTGGCGGCGCAAGGGCGCTATACCGAGGCGCTGCAGGTGATCTGCGATAAAAACGCCTTGCCGTGGATTACCGGGAACATCTGCAACCATCGCTGTCAGGAGGGCTGCACCCGCAACCAGTACGAGGAACCCCTGCAGATTCGCAAGGTGAAGCTGCTGGCCGCAGAGAATGGCTTTGCGCCGTATCTGGACGCGCTGGCGCCGCAGGGAGAGCGCCCCGAGCGCGTTGCGGTGGTCGGCGGCGGGCCTGCGGGTATGGCGGTGGCGTTCTTTCTGGCACGGGCAGGCGCGAAGGTGACCATTTTTGAGGAACGGGATGCGCTGGGCGGCGTGGTGCGCTACGCCATTCCCGAATTTCGCATCCCCTGCGATGCCATCGACCGCGACGCGGCGATGCTGACCCGGCTGGGCGTGAAAATCGTGCGCAACACCCGTGCGGAAGCGGCGCAGACGCTGCTGGAAAACGGCTTTACGCACGTAGCGTTGTGTGTGGGCGCGCAGACGAGCGGTAAGCTGGGTATTCCCGGTGAGCGCAACGCGATTGCGTTTTTGGAACAGGCTAAAAATTACCCCGATACGCTGGAACCCGGCAGACATGTAGTCATCGCCGGTGCGGGCAACACCGCCATGGACGCCGCGCGCGTAGCCAAACGCCTCGCGGGTGTGGAGACCGTAACCATCGTATACCGCCGCACCAGGCGGGAGATGCCTGCCGAGGAAGAGGAACTGGATCTAGCGCTTTTGGAAGGCATAACCCTCCGGGAACTGCTCTCGCCCGTATCGCTTGCGGACGGGCAGCTGGTTTGTGAGGAAATGCGGCTGGGCGCGCCGGACGAAAGCGGCCGCCGCAGCCCTGAGCCGACCGGCGAAACCCTTACCTTGCCCTGCGATACGTTAGTCGCCGCCTTGGGTGAGAAACCGGATCCCGCGTTGCTGCTAGAAAACGGCGTAACGCTCGACGTACGGGGCCG
Organism: Eubacteriales bacterium; assembly: GCA_021371895.1. Classification (GTDB taxonomy): domain Bacteria; phylum Bacillota; class Clostridia; order Christensenellales; family Aristaeellaceae; genus CAXXOK01. The sequence goes on from JAJFVI010000040.1 coordinate 9,606, forward strand.
CACGACGGCGCGCAAGCAGAGCGAGCGCATCTATGTGCTGGGTGACGCGCTGCGGGGCCCGGCCACGGTGGTAGAAGCCATCGCGGATGCGCAGGCCACCGCAGAAGACATTCTGGCCATACACGCGGAAGCGTACCATCCCGGCGCAACCGCCGAAGAGCTGCTTTCCCGCCGCGGTGAACCCATGGACGCCGGAGCGCCGGAAAACGAGTTTGCCCGCTGTATGGGCTGCGACAAGGTATGCCAGAACTGTGTGGACGTTTGCCCCAACCGCGCCAACGAAACAGTATGGCTGAATGGCCGGCCGCAGATCGTGCATATCGAAAGCCGCTGCAACGAGTGCGGCAACTGCGCCACCTTCTGCCCCTGGGAAAGCGCGCCTTACCTGCATAAACTGACGTATTTTATCGACGAGGGCGCTTTCCGCGATAGCCGCAACTCCGGTTTTACGATGCTTACGGACGGCCGGGCGCTGATCCGGCTGGACGGGCGCGAGTTTACCGCTCCGCTGACCGATCCGGCCCTGCCCGCAGAACCGGCCGCCCTGATGCGTGCGACGCTGGAACAGATGCTCTGGCTTGTGCAGGCGTGACGCTGCCGATGTATTTTTTCGCGCTTCTGTACGGGAGTGCTGCCCCAGGAGGTGAAGGCGATGTACCGGTTGACTGTCAACGGTCGGCTTGTGGAAACCGAAAAGGAACAGCTACTGCTTGATTTTCTGCGCGACGAGCTTCGCCTGACCTCGGTGAAAAACGGCTGCGGGGAAGGTGCGTGCGGCGCGTGTACGGTGCTGGTGGACGGCAAAAAGCAGCGCGCCTGCCAGTATACCACGGCTAAGGCGGACAATAGAACGATCACAACCGTGGAGGGGCTTTCCCCGCGCGAAAGGGATGTGTACGCGTACTGCTTTGCCGAGGCGGGCGCGGTGCAGTGCGGCTTTTGCATCCCCGGCATGGTGATTTCAGCCAAGGCACTTTTGAACGTCAATCTCACTCCAACGCGCGCGGATGTAAAAAAGGCCATCCGCGGCAACATCTGCCGCTGCACCGGCTATAAGAAAATCGAGGACGCGATTCTCATGGCGGCGGACTACTTGCGTGAAAACAGGCCCGTGCCGGTTGCGCCGGACGATGGGCCGCTGGGGCGCAGCCTGCACCGCATCGACGCCGTGGGAAAGGTGCTTGGCACAGGCAAATTTACCGACGATCTGGTTCTGCCCGGCATGATCTACGCCAAAGCCCTGCGCAGCCGCTACCCGCGCGCGCGGGTGCTCGCCGTGGATGTTTCCCGCGCCGAAAAGCACCCGGACGTGGTGCGTGTGCTGACCGCGAAGGATGTGCCTTTTAATAAAACCGGCCACCTGATTCCGGATTGGGACGTGATGATTGCCGAAGGGGAATGTACCCGTTATATCGGCGACGCTATCGCGCTGGTGGCGACCCGCCGTAAGGAAACGCTGGACGAGGCGCTGAACCTGATCGACGTAACCTATGAGGAACTAACTCCGGTGACCACCCCCGCGGAAGGGTTGGCCGAGGGTGCGCCCAGGCTGCACGAGAACGGAAACCTGCTCACCCGCCAGCAGTTAAAACGCGGCGACGCGGACAAGGCGATTGCCGAGGCCGCCTTTGTGGTGACGCAGCACTACTCCACACCCATGACCGACCACGCCTTTATGGAGCCGGAATGCGCCGTGGCCGAACCGGATGGAAACGGCGGCGTGATCCTGTACACAGGCTCGCAATCGGTATACGACGAACAGCGGGAGGTCGCGCGGATGCTCCAATTGCCGCCGGAAAAGGTGCGCTCCGTCTCCTCGCTGGTGGGCGGCGGCTTCGGCG
>JAJFVI010000045.1 GCA_021371895.1 Eubacteriales bacterium
TACAAAAGTCCAAGCCACTGGAGGGACGCCACCGGCTCCCGTTCGGAGATATACAGGTAAATGGTGGACGGATAATCTTTTTGCATTCCCAGAAAGACGATGGTATGGTCGCTGGAGAGATTTTCACGCACTTCGTCCTCGGAGAGAGAAAACATGTTTAGCCCCTTCACCAGCCCGGAAGCCGCCGCAATCTGCTGCGGGGTTTTATTGCGGTAGCCGATCACATAGACGGTGGTCAACCGAAAGATGGTGTTTTGCGCAACGAGAATCGCCACCACCATGACCGCCAGCACGAAAATCAGGCGGTTTGTCGTTGTGCGCGAATGCGCCTTCGCCCTTTCGCCGGGTGCCTTGGGTGGCGGAGGGCCGGGGACGTTGGTTGTCCACGGTGGCGTCAGCGGGGCAACCTCGTCCTCCGGGTCGGCGTCGCGGCGGCCGTGCTTGTTTGGCTCCGCAGGAGAATGATATTCATAGGCGTACTTCCCATTCGCCTCGTATTGTTCCCGCTCCTCCCGGCCGGGGTCATGTTTCTTTTTCATGCGTTCCCTCCTCGGTCGCGGGAATGCGTGCGAATCCGCACAGGCTGTTCCGGCTGCGCTGTTTTCGCTGTCAAACGCGCACTTTTAACCAAGGGTGTTGACGATCTGTTTAAACACTTCGCCACGTTGCTCATAATCCCGGAACATATCAAAGCTCGCGCAGGCGGGGGATAAAAGCACGTTACCCCCCGGCACGGCGGCGGCGCGCGCCTTGTGCACCGCATCCTCCAGGCTGTACGCCTGTGTGATGTCCGTATAGCCCGCGCTTCGCAGCGTATCGGCAATCTGTTCGGCCGTCTCCCCCATGACCACAATATGGCTGATGCGGCCTGAAGCAACGATTCCCTGGCATAGCGGCATAAAATCCGTATGCTTATCGTATCCGCCCAGTATCAACACCGTGGGCGCCTGCATACTCTGCACGGCCTTGACCGTGCTATCCACATTGGTGCCCTTGCTATCGTTGATAAAGGTAACACCGGAAAAAACACGTACCTTTTCGATTCGATGCTCCACGCCCGTAAAGGTTTGCAGCGTATGGCGAATAACTGCGGCAGGAACACCGCGGCAGGCTGCCATTGCCGTAGCTGCCAGCGCATTTTCCAGGTTATGCAGCCCTGGAATCAGCACCTTATCCGCGTCACATACCGGTTTTTGCTCGCCGTCCCAGCGCCAGACGATCTTGCCGTTTTCCACAAAAGCGCCATTTTGCACGGGCTGCGTACGCGAGAAGAACGCCACGCGGGGTTTGATCTTCTCCGCTGTTTTAACGAGGATCGGATCGTCCATATTGATCACCGCGACATCCCGGCTGGTTTGGTTTTCAAATATCCGCTGTTTAAGGCGGATGTATTGTTCCATAGTACCATGGCGGTTTAGGTGATCCTGCGTAATATTCAGAATCGCAGCTACACAGGGGTGAAAGGTGCGGATGGTTTCCAGCTGGAAACTGGAAACTTCTGTAATGATGACATCGCTTTTCCGGCTGTTCAGCGCGGCCGCGGAGAGTGGATAGCCAATATTGCCTGCCACGTGCGTAATGATTCCGGCGTTTTCAAACATTTTGCCCAGCAGGGTAACCGTAGTAGTTTTGCCGTTGGTTCCTGTGACTGCCAGCACGTCGCCTTGCGCAAGCGCATATCCCAGCTCCAACTCGCCAATCAGTGGAATGCCTCGTTCCCTTGCGGCTTTCACAACGGGCGAATCAATCGGCACCCCCGGGCTGATGACGACCAGGTCGCAACTCTTGAGCCAAACACAGGGATCTTCGCCCAGATGAAACTCGCAAGCTGTGCCTCGAAGCGGCGCCAGTACTTCGCCCAAGGCATCCGCTGTTTTTTCGTCGTATAATACCGGTTTGGCGCCGTGACGCAGCAAAAGCTGCGCGGCCGCGATACCGCTGCGCGCCATGCCCACAACCATTACGCGTTTCTTAGCGACCCTCATTACAAAATGCCTCCTGCGCAACCCGCGCATACCGATGTTTCCTAAAGCAGGGATAGTACCGCGACCATGGACAGTATGCCCGTCACCGCCGCGTACATGGCGACGATCTGTGCTTCCGTCATCCCGGAAAGTTCGAAATGATGGTGAAGCGGCGACATTTTCAGGATACGCTTGCCGTGCGTAAGCTTAAAATAGACACGCTGCAGGATCACGGAAAGCGAGCTTACGATCATCGTGAATGCGATGAAAATCAACAGCATCGGAAGGCGCAGCACCATCGCCATAGCGACCATCGCCCCGCCGATAAACATGCTTCCGGTATCCCCCATAAAGACCTTCGCCGGGTGAAAGTTAAACCACAAAAAGCCGGTGCATGCGCCCGAGAGCGTCACGGCGAACAAAATTACATTGGCATAATTTCCCGAGGCATCGGGGAAGAGCTGCGATCCCGCCGATAACGTACCGAAGAGCGCAAGTGCGCCCCAACCGACGCTGCCGACCGTGGAAACCGTAGCCAGCAGTCCATCCAACCCATCCTGCAGGTTGGCGCTGTTGACGATAAACAGGATGACAAGGGTCATCACCGGCACATACCATGCGCCTAAATCCCATTCCACATTGAAGAAGGGAATCACGATCTGGGTGCCGATGGACGGCGAATGCGCACAGTACAGCGAAAATAGTGCGCCGCTTACCACCTGCGCCACCACTTTCTGCCACCATACGAGACCCAGATTCCTTTTTTGAACGACCTTGATGTAATCATCCACAAAGCCCACAACCATACTGACCAAGGCGAAAACGACAATCGCCAGCCCGAAATCGGAAGTGCCGTACCATCTGCCATGCATCGTCAGCACCAACACGATGGTCACGCCCGCAAAAACCAGCCCCCCCATGGTAGGCGTGCCCTGCTTTACTTTATGGCTTTCCGGCCCCAGCGCGTAGATTGTCTGCCCGATTTTCAACCTCTGCAGCACAGGAAGCACGAGCGGCATCAGTATAAACATGGCAGCGACCGAAACGAGTAACGCAGCAATAAACCTGAGCATTCACAGCACTCCCCGTAACGTCTATTCAGCTATTCCACGCCCGATGCGGAGTTGGTCCAGTATCTCCTGCACGATCACTTTTTCGTCAAAGGGACGCTTGACTCCCATGATGTCCTGATAGGTTTCGTGGCCCTTACCCGCCAGAATAATCACGTCGCCTTCCTGCCCCATCCTGAGCGCGTAGCGGATAGCCTCGCGGCGGTTTTCGATGACGATATAATGGCCGTGCGTGGGCTTCATACCTTCCTCGATGGCTTCCAGAATCGCATCGGGATCCTCCGTACGCGGATTATCACTGGTCAGGATGGAGAAATCCGCTAACTTACCGCCGATCTCACCCATCATGGGTCGCTTGCCGTGGTCGCGGTCGCCACCACATCCAAACAGAACGATCAGTCGCTTTTTGGTAAACATCCGCACCGTGGATAATATGTTTTCCAACGCGTCGGGCGAGTGGGAATAATCCAGAATCACCTTATAGGGCGTTCCGGTTTCCAGCATCTCGATACGGCCGGGCACAGACTTTACACTGCGCAGGCCTTCACGGATGGCCTCTTGATCCACGCCTACGATCATCGCCAGTGCCGCGGCTGCCAGCGCATTATAAACGTTAAACATACCCGTCATCTGCATCTGTACGTCCATCTCCTCCACCCCGCGAAGCTGGATGGAAAAGTTCACGCCGCTTTCACTTATTTCGATATCGCGGGCGAAAAGATCGGCGTTGGCGCTGATGCCGAAGGTGAGATAAGGTACTTTGAGATCCTTGAGAATCTCAACGGAGGTTTCATCGTCGGCGTTCAGCGCAGCATTGAGCACTTGACCGCCGGTAAAGAAGCTCTTTTTTGTGGCGAAATAATTTTCCATGGTCTGGAAGTAATCCAGATGATCCTGCGAAAGGTTCGTGTACCCTGCCGCCTCAAAATCGAGTCCGTCGAGGCGGTGCATATCGATGGCGTGCGCGCTGACCTCCATGCTTACGGCCTGTACGCCCGCATCCACCATCTGCCGGAAACAACGGTGCAGATCAATGGGGTCGGGCGTGGTGAGATTGCTGTGGATATGTTCATGCTCAATCATGTTGCCGGTGGTGCCGATCAAGCCCATTTTGTAGCCGGCTTTCTCCATGATGGCTTTGAGCAGATAGCTGGTCGTCGTTTTTCCCTTGGTGCCGGATATGCCGATCAGGCGCAGCTCGCGCGCCGGATGTCCGAAATAAGCAGCCGCAATATAGGCCATGGCGGAGCGTACGTTTTCCACCTGAATTTGCGCCACCGTAAAGTCCGGCAGGATCCGGGAAACCACAAGCGCGGCGCAGCCATTGGCAACGGCCTGCATGGCAAACTGATGCGCGTCGAATCGCGCACCGGAGATGCAGAAAAACAGTCCGTTTTTACATTTTTCGCGACTGTCGGAAACCAGCGTGTCGATCTCGGTATCCAGATTTCCCGTCGTATCGGTGATTCCAGGAACATCTAGCAGGAGTTCCCTTAGTAACATACGGCCAGCCTCCAAATTGTATGCTGCGGGCATCCGTCAGGTCGCGTACCGCAACGTTTGATTACTCTTGCCCATCCGTCGCGGTGAGTGAAAAGTCGCATCTCGGGCATTACGTTAAACTTGATTGCGTAGAACGCTGGAGCTCGTTCCATACTTTCGGGGAGCGCCGCAAGCGCTGAAGCGTCGTTCGCCCCCCGCCTTGTTCGCTCCCGTTTGCAACCTACTTAAATTAGCACATTCGCATTGTTTTGTCCAGCCGTGTTAACAATTTGATACGTTTCAACCGTTGCTGGTGCCTCCGAAAGACGATTGGCTCTGCTGCAACTTGCGTTATTCCCCCGCCGTTCCGCCGGTTTCGGCAGCCGCTTGGTCGGCGGAAACAATCATGATGTCCGGGTTCTCCGCGGGTCGGGTATCCACGGCGGTTAAATGTATAGCTTGCGTCGCGTTTGCGGGAATCATATCCAGATTGCGTGCCGCGGCGTAACAGATGGTCGCCGGATCGGACGCGTCATCGATCTTCGCCTGAATCTCTGCGTTTTCCTCCTGAAGGAGCTCAATACGATCGGTCTTCAGCGCGATGTTTTTCATTCGCTGCGTGAGCGTGCCCTGCTGCACCAGCAAGAAGAGTGCGAAGAATGTTGTGATAATGGCGATCAATGCCACGCCCAGGCGCAGCGACACCCGTATACCTTTCTCTTTTGCACGGGCCCGCACTGCGGCATTCATGCCGGCGTATTCACGGTCCAGCCTTCCGGCTTCCATGCGCATGGCCTGTGTGCGGCCTCGCCTTTGGGCGTCGTTTTGCAGCATACCGGTAGCCGGATCCAACTCGGCGTTAGGCAGATAAACGGAAGCGCGGATGTAGAAACGATCATTCGGCTGCAGATTCTGGTTTCCATACTTGGGGTACGGGCGATACGCAAAACTGCTTTGGGACATCTTATCACACTCTCCTTATGCTGCCTTTATTGGTTCCCGTCGGGCTCTAAATTGCCCATCTCTTCCAGAATCTCGTCTTTCCTGTCCATGAACTCCGTATCCGCGGCGTCCGCTTTCTCCATGTCCACGATCCGCACATGGTTGTAGCCGCCGCTGATTTCCAGATCCTTGGCGTCGGCCAGCATTCGCTGCCGCAGCTTGGGTGGAAGCAGCAGCCTGCCCTGTATGTCCGGCTGCATGGAGCGGTAGCTGAGCTTGTAAAACTGCATGGTATAGCTTTGTACCAGGGGTTTACGCTGATTCATGGCATTTAGTTCGTCCAGAATCTTGTCGAACACCTCGTCCGGATAGAGAGCGATACCGTTAAAATCACGTGTTGGGCCAAGCGTAAACGAATCCCCCAGCATTCCACGGTACGCGTTGGGGATGATAATTCTGCCCTTTGCGTCGATCGAATGGGAATAGGAGCCGAAGAACTCAAACTTCGCACGCGGCATGGCGTCCTGCGCGGTTGGGTTTTCGCGGGCGTCATTCTCGTCCATTTGGCTAGCCTCCGTTCTCCACTTTTCACCACTATATGGGCTCTAAATCCATTATGCTCCACTTGCCTCCCCATCGTCAAGCAAACATATATTCTATTTGCAAGTTTTTTTCTATATTTTGTCATGCCTGTTATGTCTCTTAGACAACCAGATAGAACAACCATCACTCCCATGCCGCCCTTTCGGGCGGCATGCAGGAGATCCCCTTCGCATTTGTTTTTGTAGCCGCGCCTTCAGCTGATGCGCAACAAAAAACAGGCCGCCTTCGACAGGCGTCCCGTTTTGATTGTCGACAAAGTGGCGACGCCACTTTGTCGAAGATGCACCCTTCACCAGGTTGCTCAGTCGTTGCAGGCTTCACTACCGTTTGCCTGCGCGCTTCGCACCCCACCTCCGGGTCGCTCACGGCTGCGCCGTGGTGCGCACAGCGCACGCGCTCCCCTTTGGTGCCTATTCGCTATACGCACGGGCGTGTAGTTGAACCTTGCTGCGCAAGGCTTCCGAAAGCACTGCGCATGTCGCTGGTTTCGGATTTCAGTCGGAGGGTTACGACCCTCCAACACCTCCTCTGGGTTTGTCAACGATCTGAGCGGGCCGCCTTCGACAGGCGTCCCGCTGTGAACGGTTTCCGTTTTCGTAGCTTACTCTTCCCCCGCGCCGCGCTATGTAAACGCTAAAACGGCAAGCCACAACTACAGCCCGCCGTCTGTTTTCTGCTCTATCGCCCTGTTGCCAATAGCCTCGCTGTGTTATTCAGGGGGCGTTATATGTCGTCCCATACCCTGACGGGTGTAAAATCAATGGCATCACAGGACGTAAGTCTGTATTCCACACCGTTATGCTCGCCGGTAAACCCACCGCGGATACCCGCGCCGTGCAGATGCCCGTAAACGCACAGCTTCACGCCGTATTCTTCCATAAGCGTCGTAAAAGCCGTATCCCGGCAGTCGTTCAACAGCGGAGGGAAATGCGTCATCGTCAGAATGGGAAGGTTCCGCTTCCCGGCGTCTTCCAGCGCCAGGCGCAAACGAATCAACTCTCGCAAGTAGATCTTCGTTTCCTGTTCGTCCAGCGGAAACGCATCCGTAGGAAACGTCCAACCGCGCGTACCACAAACGGCCACATCGCCAACCTGCACAGAATCGTTTTGCAGAGCGATCATCCCCTGTGGCAGGCAGGCACGCAATCTGGTAATGGAGCTCCACCAGTAATCGTGGTTGCCGCGCAGCAGAATCTTTGTTCCTGGCAACTCCGCAATACTTTGCAAATCTGCTTTGGCATCGCTAAACTGCATCGCCCAGCTGATGTCTCCTGGAATCAGCACGGTATCGGTCGGCTCGACCCTGTTTTGCCAGCGCTCGCGAATCGTATCCATATGATGATCCCAATTCTGGCCAAAAATATCCATGGGTTTTTCGCCGTTGCCGGGCATGTGCAAATCCCCGATTGCAAAGATCGCCATTATTTGCCTCTCTTTCCGTGATGCTTAAAAGGCCTGTGTCGCTTTATTGTTTTTCTTTATCGTCGGCGTCTTCGTCTTCCTCGTTCTGTTCATCCTCAATGACGCTTTCCAGCGAAAGCTCACTTTCGATTTCGCCATATTCATGCTCGGGAATATCCTCGTGAACCTGCGGTATAATTTCGTCCATGGAACTGACCGAGTTCAGCTCGATGCTGCTCTCGTCCACCGCCTCGTGATCATCGTCGTCATCGTCGTCCGACGAACTTTGGTGCATCTCCTTAAGGCAGCTCAGGCACACGTCCTTGCCGGGCAAAGCCGGTGAAGCGTTGCATACGGAGCAGAGCTCCATTTCCTCCGGCGCCTGCTCCCCCTTGAGCTCGCGGTAACATACCCTACAGTATTTTTCGCCCTCCTGAATATAATTCAGCTCGCAGCGCGGGCATTTAACGAGTTTCATAAATGATCTCCCTTCTTGAAATCCTGCCCAATCCGAATTGCGTGTCCGCTTCTCATCCCGCAGGATTGTCGGGCGGAGGACGGCCAGCCTTCGGGAACGCTGGTTTTATGTTCCATCGGTGAGCACGGGCAGGTATGTCAGTTCACTTTCGCAGCAGGCATCGGCTGCGTCGGAAACAACGTTTCTCTCTGGCGATGGAAATGGAGTGGCTTGCAGGGTAACGGTTTCTGGCGGTGCGATTTCTTCACGGCAAGCGCCGAGAACCGAAAAAGCAAGCGACTTCTCGTTACAGGGTGTGCTTGTGCTTTCATTGAGCATCATGTAACGATCTTGTCACCCTCCACGGTGTGAGATTATACTACGGTCATCGTATACGCGCAAGAGAATTTTTCATTTCTTTTTCATATTTTTAACCTGCGTTCGCCTGGGATTCAAAAAAAGCTTTTACGGCTACACTTTGCCGCAATTCCCGACATAAGTTCCGCCCCGCCTGCCGCGGTGCCCGGCATGCCTATGGCAGACAGAAAAAACCGACCGTATCACGCCGGATGGACGATACGGTCAGCCTGTGAGTTGGATTGTCTCGTTAGGGTGATTCTTTCGTATATATGCGGCTATTGCCGATTGCCTGCGAGACCCCCGGACTGCAATCGTATCCAGCGGTCTTATCGTGCCATCAGGACGCGCAGATGTGCAAAGGTAATCTTCCATACGCCATTTTCGCGTACAAGGGGTATCGGGTAGGCGACGGTTTCTTCCTCGGCTTGATCGCCAAGCGTGTACAACGCCGCGGTCACCGTTGCGATTTGCCCATCCTGCGTCACACTTCCGGCGCATACGGTATAACGCGTCAGCGGCGGCGCGCTGGAAAGCGTTTCACTAAACCATGCCAGCGAAGGCCGATCCGTTTCGGTTACGTACTGGTACAGGCGTGTGTACTCACGTACGCTCCACGCCGTAAGGATGGTCTCTGCGGTTCGCTGGGGCGTCAGCAGCAGCGTCTCGTCCCGCGTCACAGGTTCGCTTAGCCCCGTGGCCCCGGTAAGGAAATACGTGTTCTCCAGCCGGAGGCTCGTTTGCGTCTCGCCGTGCTTATGCACCAGTATTTGCAGACCGGTATAAGGATTGCCTTCCGTCACGGACGCCACGATGCTCTGCGCGATCAGTTTGCGCATTAGTGGCGCTTCCTGCTGCCATGTTTCGTTCGTCGCCCAATCGTCCGGAACGCCGTCGGCAAGAAATCCCTCGTTGAAGGTCACGAACAGCGTATCGTCCCGGGAAACCACGCTTTCCACCTTCGTGTTTGCGGGGATTAGCCTGCGCAAGTCGCCATGCTCGGCGCTGGGGCCTTCCACCAAGGCCCTGATGATCGCGAATTCCACGCTTTCATCACGCGCTACGTTGAGTGTGCGGCTTTCGGAGGCGAGCAGCGGCTCGTCCAGATAGCGGAAATACAACGTCGCCGTGACCAGATCGACGTTATCCTCACCGGCGGTAGCCGGAAAAACGTTCATCGCAAGGCCAGCCGCATCCGTCGTTTCATTTTTGAGCAGCGGATCCACCGCCTGCGGGGCGCACCCGCCCAGCAACAGAAGAAGCAAAAGGATCAGCGCCGCCGGGATGAGTTTGCGTTTCATACGCACCCTCCTAACCCTGGTGGATGGGCAGTTCGACTGTGAACGTAGTGCCGTGCCCTTCTTCACTTTGCACCGATACCGTACCTCCATGCATAAGCACCAGTTGGTTGACAATGCTCAGGCCCAGCCCCGTGCCGCCGGTATCCCTGCTGCGGGCCTTATCCACGCGATAAAAACGGTCAAAAATGTGCGGCAAATCTTGCTGGGGAATGCCAGGGCCGTTGTCGGCAATAGTCAGTATGGCGTCCCGGCCCATGCGGATCAGCCGCACACGGATCAGCCCGCCCTCCGGCGTGTATTTGATGGCGTTGTCCATAATGTTGTACACAACCTGTGTAAGCTTCGCGGTATCGGCATACATTTCGCAATTGTCGGAAATCTGCAGTTTAATTTGCTGGCGGCGGCGTTCGGCCACCATGCCCAGGCGATGCGAAACATCCTTGACCACCTGTGCGAACTTGATGGTCTCACGTTTGAGGCGCATGTTTTTACTATCCATGCTGACCAGGGTCAGCAGATCACTGATAATCATATTCAGGCGGTTAATCTCGCGATTGACGTCCGAAAGGAAATCCATGCGCACCGCCGCATCCATATCCGGCTGGTAGATGATGTTTTCCAGCAGTATCTTCATCGTCGCCAACGGCGTTTTCAATTCGTGGCTTGCGTTGGATACGAACTGGTTGCGGCTTTTATCCAACATTTCCAGCTTTTCGGACATGACGTTGAAAGCTTCGGAGAGCTTTCGCATCTCGCCGCTCCCCTTCACGGGAACACGCACGGACAGATCCCCGCGCCCCATGCGCTGGATGCTACGTGTAATCGTGGCGACAGGCTTGGTAACGATACGCGAAAGGAGCAACGCTATCGCGCTGGCCACCGCTGCCGTCACAAGGAAATACAACCACATTTTGCCTTGCAGTTTCGCAAGGTTTTGCATCACGTCCTGAATGGGAGAAGAAAACAGCAATAGACCGACGGTCTGCCCCCCGGAGGTGAGCGCGGCAGTAGAGTAGCCTACCCATTGCGCGTTCGCGTTTAGCGGCGTGACATAGGAGAAGAACGTCATCTTCTGCCTTGAACCCAGCTGATGCACGCCGTAATCGACCGTTTGGCCATCAGTCAGGATGGAGGCGACTTCCGGCAACTCCACCAGTGAGCCGACAAGCTCCGAAAAGCTGTCGGCCTGCACCATGCCGCTCATGTCCAGCACCATCAACCGGCCGCCGAGCTCCCCGCCGGAGGCGACGAGCAGCGTTTGCAGATCGTTTATGCGCGCGTTCACATACAGGGGGGCGATCTCCACTGCCAGCTGTTCCGTGATGGCCTGATCGCTCGAACGCCGATCCGCGAATAAGTAATCGCCCACCAGACCAATCAACGATGTGGCTACCGCGTAGTAGCTCACCCCGACAACCAGCAGGAAGGCGAACACGATTTTCCAGCGGATGGAAGTGAACGGGTTCTTAATCTTTATCCGTGAAATAATAGCCCACTCCCCACTTAGTGAAGATAAATTCCGGTTGGGCGGGATTGCGTTCAATCTTTTCTCTCAAACGCCGGATGTGCACATCCACCGTACGCGCGTCGCCGGTATAGTCATATTTCCATACGGTCTCCAGCATCGCCTCGCGGCTGAACACCTTGCCGCGGTTGCTGACGAACATCTGCAGCAGATCGAACTCCTTGGCGGTCAGACGTATTTCCTTGCCACCGAGGGTTACGGCACGGTTGACGGAGTTGATTTCCAGATCGTGGACGCGGATTACCTTTTTGGCTTCGTTCTGCTGCGAACCGTTGGCGCGTCGCATAATAGTTTTAATACGGGCCTTAACCTCCAAAATGTTGAACGGCTTGGTCATATAATCATCTGCGCCGTATTCCAGGCCCAGGATCTTATCGATATGCTCGCCCTTGGCGGTCAGCATGATGATGGGCACGTTGCTGTGCTCGCGAATGCGCTGGCATACGGTAATGCCGTCCAGCTTGGGCAGCATCACGTCCAGCAGGATAAAATCAAAATTACCGGCGAAAAATTTCGCCAGCGCCTCTTCGCCGTCCGCGGCGGAATCGATCTCGAAGCCTTCCTGCTCCAAGGTATATTTCAAGCCTTTGATAATCAAAGGCTCATCATCGACCAGCAAGATTCGCTTTGCCATTGGCCCCATCCTTTCTGTCGCTTGCTGCGAAATCGGGGCGGAAACGTATCCGGGTAAGGAAAAATCGCCGCTCATGTCATCATTGTAAATCGTAACAGTAAAAAAAGCAAGAGAATTGTTACAAAAAATCCCTAATTGTTTCATCCTGGAACCTTACGTGTTCCGGGGCGAATGCCCTGTTTGGCGCAATCTCTAAAACATGTGTGAATAATCCGTGGTTATAGCGGAAACCGTTTGTTTCATAATCTTAAATTTCGACTAAATAATGAAAAGAAGAAAGAAAGTTACACAAAGCCCGGAGCCTGTTTTCGGCTCCGGGCTGTATTCTGTTTCCTTTAAGGCTTGGGCCGTTCTGGGAGCGGCCTTGTTTTCCCTTGCGCCAGCAGATTCCTGCCCGTCATTTCCGCGGGAACGGGAATGCCCATGCTTGTAAGCATAGTGGGTGCGATGTCCGACAGCCGACCATCCTCGCGCAGCTTGCGCCCAACCATTTCCGGGCCTACGGCGATGAAAGGGACAGGGTTGGTGGTGTGTGCGGTAAAGGGTTCGCCCGTTTCCGGGTCGATCATCTGGTCGGCATTGCCGTGGTCGGCGGTCACAAACGCGCGCCCGCCGTTGCGCAATATGGCGCGCACCACCGCCCACACACAATCATCTACCGTTTTCACGGCTTCTTCCGTCGCTTCCATAATGCCGGTGTGGCCGACCATATCGCAGTTGGCGAAGTTGAGAATCATCACGTCGTACTTCTTTAAGTTAATCTCCTCAATCGCCTTGCCGGCGACCTCAAAGGCGCTCATCTCCGGGCTCATGTCAAACGTGGCCACTTTGGAGGAGGGCACGAGAACGCGATCTTCCCCCGGGTTGGGCTTTTCCACGCCGCCGTTAAAAAAGAAGGTCACATGCGCGTATTTTTGTGTTTCGGCGATGCGAAGCTGTGTCTTTCCCAGGCCGGAAAGGTACTCGCCCAGCGTGTTTTGCAGCGTTTCCGGTGCGTTGACCACCGCAAGGCCGGTAAAGGTTTCATCATACTGGGTCATGCTGACGAAATGCACGGGGAAATAGCCCTTCTTGCGTACAAAACCGGTAAAGTCAGGCTGGATGAATGTCCGCGTAAGCTGACGGGCGCGATCCGGACGGAAGTTGAAGAAGATCACGCCGTCCTCGGGGCGGATGATGCCGGTGGGCGCGCCGTGAGAAAGCACTACGGTAGGGAGCACGAACTCATCGTTGCCCTTTTCGCCCAGAGTGTAGCTCTGGTTTACAGCCTCCTCGGCGCTGTCGGCGGTCTTGCCCTCTCCCAGCACCATGGCGTCGTATGCCTTCTGTACGCGATCCCACATGTTGTCGCGATCCATTGCCCAGTAGCGCCCCATTATGGTGGCGATTTTACCCACGCCAATTTCCTTGAGTTTTGCTTCCATCTGCTTTACATATTCCATCCCGCTGGTGGGCGGCACGTCGCGCCCGTCCAGGAAGCAATGCACGTATACGTCTTTCACGCCGTGTTTTTTGCACATTTCCAAAAGCGCGTACAGGTGGGTGTTATGGCTATGCACGCCGCCGTCGCTCAAAAGCCCCATTAAATGAATGGCCTTGCCGTTGTCACGCGCGTAATCCATCACGTCGCATAGGGCTTTCTTCGTAAAAAATTCGCCGTCCCGGATATCCTTGGTGATTCGCGTCAGTTCCTGATAGACGACGCGCCCCGCGCCAATATTCATGTGGCCGACTTCACTGTTGCCCATTTGCCCATCCGGCAGACCCACGTCCATACCGCTGGCGCCGATGTG
Organism: Eubacteriales bacterium; assembly: GCA_021371895.1. Lineage (GTDB taxonomy): Bacteria > Bacillota > Clostridia > Christensenellales > Aristaeellaceae > CAXXOK01. The sequence continues at coordinate 13,530 of JAJFVI010000045.1, forward strand.
CGTATGCGGATACCGTTTCATCAGCTCATCCAGGTGCGGCGTACCGGCCTGGTAAATCGCGTTGCCCACATGCACGGGATTGATGCCGAAACCATCCATAATGATGAGCGCCGTCATGGTCTTATCCATTCAAGATACTCCTTGTTCGTCCTGTGATCGCGGGACGTTCCCTCGTTCAGATTAGCGGTCGAAAAGCACCACGGCGGTAAAATCCGGCGCGTTGAGCGAGGCGCCGCCGATCAGCCCGCCGTCAATCTCCGGCTGCGCCATCAGACCCTTGACATTGCCGGGCTTCATGCTGCCGCCGTATTGGATGCGCACCGCGTCGGCGACTGCCGCGCCGTAATGTCGTTGCAGTGCCTTGCGGATGACGCCGATGGTTTCGTTCGCCTGTTCGTCGGTGGCGGTGAGGCCGGTACCAATCGCCCATACCGGCTCGTAAGCGATAACGATGCCCTTCACCTGCTCAGGGGTCAGCCCGGTGAGCGCCATCAGGGTCTGGTATTGCACAATCGCGTCGGTGTAGCCGCTTTCGCGCTCTTCTTTCTTTTCGCCCACACACACGATGGGGATCAGCCCGCCGGCCACAGCCGCAAGCGTGCGTAGGTTCACCGTCGCGTCCATTTCGCCGAAATACTGTCGGCGTTCACTGTGGCCGATAATCACGTATTCCACGCCGCAGGCCTTGAGCATCTCCACGCTGAGTTCGCCCGTGTACGCGCCGTTCTTGGCAAAGTGTACGTTTTGCGCGCCTAGATGAATATTGCTGCCCTGGGCGGCCTTGCTCACCACGTCAAAACATACCGAAGGCACGCAGACCACTACTTCGCAGGCCGCGCCCTTCACAGCAGGCACCAGAGCTCGAACAAGTTCGGCCGCTTCCTCCGGCGTTTTATTCATTTTCCAGTTGCCGGCGATAATCGCTTTACGCATTGTCATTCTCTCCTTTGGTTACTCCTATGTAGTCATATCCCGAAGCGCGACGGTTTAAACGGGCTTGTTGACGTCGGATTTTTCGGGGCAAACTTCGCGCAGACGGCGTATACCGCCGTCTGCGCGTATGCGAACAATATGGTTCGTGCCGCTGTTTACTTGTCGTCCAGCGCCGCGACGCCGGGAAGCGTTTTGCCTTCCAAAAATTCAAGGCTCGCGCCGCCGCCGGTGGAAACGTGGGTCATCTTATCGGCGTAGCCCATTTGCTCCACCGCCGCCGCACTGTCTCCGCCGCCGATGATGGTGACGCCCTTGCACTCCGCCATAGCCTTGGCAATGGCGCGCGTGCCATCGGCGAAGTTCTCAAACTCGAACACGCCCATGGGGCCGTTCCAGATCACTGTTGCGGCATTGGCGATCTCGTTGGCGAAAATCACCTGCGTGTTGGGGCCGATGTCCATGCCCTCAAAACCGTCGGGGATTTCCTTGCTGTGTACGGTGATACGCAAGGCATCGTTACTGAAGCTATCCCCGGCGATGTTATCTACCGGTAAAAGCAGCTTCACATGCTTGTCCTTCGCCTTTTGCAGAATCTCTTTAGCGAGGTCCACTTTATCGGCTTCCAGCAGGCTCTTGCCGATGCGGCCGCCCAGCGCCTTTTGGAATGTGTAGCTCATGCCGCCGCCGATGATCAGCGTATCCACCTTGTCCAGCAGGTTGGTAATCACGCCGATCTTGTCGCTCACCTTGGCGCCGCCAAGGATGGCCACAAACGGGCGAGCCGGGTCTTCCAGCGCCTTGCCCATGATGGACAGCTCCTTG
>JAJFVI010000066.1 GCA_021371895.1 Eubacteriales bacterium
GGGGCAGACCTATCGACTGAAGGATCGCCTGAAGACAGGGATTCAAACGGTTCCGCCGACGGATATCCCGGCGGCGGGGTAACCGGCGTTTTGGGTCATTTTTCACCGGCGTTTTTCGGTCATTTTATCCCGGCGTTGACAACCGGTATGAACGAAATGAAGAGCGCCTGGATACCCGCGCAGGGCATTATACCCGAAAGCTTCTGAACACCAGCGGAGAAGTAAGCCTCAAGTACCAAAACTGCGAATCCTGCCGTTTGAGACAGCCCTTGCGGAGCGCTACAAAGGTATATCTGAATAGGAAGATGCTAAGCTGCCACCGCCGCCTGCGGCGGCTTGTCGTGACCGGGCTAACAGGGTAAATGATAGGATAATGATGGGTGCGCTCTTAAACGATTATCCGTTTCAGAGTGCACCCACCGACTGATTGTATCAATAATATCAGCATCTTCCATAGACCCTTTGAAAACGTAATGTTTTCAGGGGGGTTCATGTATGCGCAATAGATGCGAACAGGAGGCATTTGTGCAGAGCATATCGACGTACAAGATGGACCAGCTCGTAAAAAGCCTTAGGCTTGATAACCTGTCCCGAAGTCAGGTCAGCGCACTGACCAAAGGCCTTAACGAGCAAATACAGACGTTCAGGGAGCGACCGTTGGTTGGATCTCCATATCCATACGATGGGTTCATGCGTTGTATGAAAACGTTACACTCTGATCCACACAAGCATCTCACCCGGTGTACGATTGCCCCAGTATGCGTAGGGCACGGCAAGAAGCATCACCGGCGTTTCGCGGGCTTCATAGGGAGCGTACAGCGCATCGCTCGTCGCTTCCCGGCGCATCCCCGAAAGCTTCAGGCCAACGGCCCGGCAGGGGAGGCTTTCTATTTTCGTATCCGTTATGGGCAGATCGGGCAAGGCGCGTAAAGCGGAAAGATTGTCACCGTTGTCCGTCTGCTCCAAGCAGTAGACCACGGGGCCGCGGGTAAGGCACACCCTGCCTGCATCCGCGCGCACCTTCGGATTCGCCTGCACAAAGACCGGGCGCATTTCCAGCTCGACGGCCAGCGTATCGCCGTCCTCCCAGTTGCGTTCGATTGCCCAATATCCCTTTTCCAACGGCGCTTCCATCGGTACTCCGTTCAGCTGCAGCGTCGCGCTGCGGCACCAGCCGGGCTTGCGCACGTACAGCGTCCATATACCGCCGTGTTCAGGGTGCATACAAATGGAAACGTTACCGTTTTGTGGATAATCGCTTTGCATCGTAAGTCGGACGTGCATGTCCCCGGCAGACAATTCCGCCTCGCAACCGACGAACAGGTGCGTGTACAACCCGCTCTCCGACGTCGAAAACACATAGCGCCCCAGCGACGTGAGTGTGCGCGCGAGGTTGGGCGGGCAGCAGGCGCAGGCGAACCAGCTCTGCCGGACCGGTTTGATGTGCGTAACGAGGGGCGAATGGCCGAGCCGTTCCGGCCAGACCTCCAACGGATTGGTGTAATTGTAATGCTTTCCGTCCTGCTGCATGGAGGCGGGGAGGACGTTGTACAGCACACGCTCGACAATGTCGAAGTAGCTGGCGTCGGGATCTGTTTGGAACATGGCGCGCGCAAAAAAAACCAGGGCGATGGAAGCGCAAGTCTCGGCGTACACCGTATCGTTGGGCAGATCGTAATCGAAGGTGAACGCCTCACCGACCGCTGTGGAGCCCACGCCGCCGGTTACGTACATCTGCGCGTTTACCACGTCGTCCCAGAGGGCACGGCATGCCTCAAACAGCGTCGCGTCGCCCGTACGGGCCGCGACTTCCGCCATGCCGGTGTACAGGTACAGGGCACGTACCGCGTGACCGGTAGCCTTCTTCTGTTCCCGAACGGGAAGATGGGTCTGGTTGTACTCGCTGTGATCCACATCCCCATATTCGGGGTTTGGGCGCTCCGTTACGCTTTGCGTCCAAAAGTTGAAGCGGCCGTTTCTTTCCCACTCCGTATCGAAATAGCTGGGTTTCCCACCGCGCTCATCGATGAAATATTCGGCGAGTTTCAAATATTTCTCTTTCCCCGTAGCATCGTAAAGCCGCGCCAGCGCTAACTCAATCTCCTCGTGCCCCGGATATCCGCGCAGTTTTCCGGGCTCCGTGCCAAATACCGTATCGATATAATCCGCATACGCACAGACGATCGAAAGCAGGGCGGCTTTACCAGTGACCTGGTAATAGGCGACGCCCGCCTCAATCATATGGCCCGCGCAATACAGCTCATGTCCTTGCAGCAGATTCTTCCAGCGGTTCTCCGGTTCCTTGATGATGTAATAGGTGTCCATATATCCGTCGGGGCGCTGCGCCTTGCCGATCAGCTCCACAACCTCGTCTACCCGTTCCTCCAGCTCGGCATCCGGCCGCAGTTGCAAGCTGTAGCTGGACGCTTCGATCCACTTGGCCAGATCGCTATCCTGAAAAACCATACCGCCGAATTCCCCTTCTTCAAGGCCCGCGGCGATCCGGAAATTACGGATAACGTGGCTTGGTTCCACATCTTTCAAGTGGTCGTTGAGGGCGTCCCACTGGTAAGGAATCACGGTATCCTGAATTAAGCGAATGATATCGTCCCAGTAGGCGTCATGGATACGGATGTCCTTGAGTTCAACGGATCGTAACATAATACACCATTCTTCCTCAGTATAGTATTGAGCTCACAGCAAAGGCTCTACGCCTGGTTCCGGAGAACCGGCATCTTGTTTTAGGCGACTTGTACGCTCTGCAAACCGCATACGCAAAATAAGCCGCTCTTTGTATTAACCTGCGCATATGTGTGTTGATCGCGGGAGCCGTTTTCGCAAGGGGGTTTTCCGGGGCACGCCGCCCTTCGTGGTTAACGCTTTGTCATGTTGAACCGATGATAGTAGTAATTATTCGCGATCTCGAAAGGCTCGGGAACACCGCGCTGGGGAACATAGCGCGCCATGTCTTCCGGGAAAAGCTC
>JAJFVI010000217.1 GCA_021371895.1 Eubacteriales bacterium
GGGAAGGATCCTTTCCCACAGTAAATTGGACATCTGCGACAAAATGAGGTTGTCGATTTCGCCAAAAGGGTCATCTTGCAAGGATAGGTCGCCACGCCATTTTAAATAATCCAGTACATTTGCCATGGTTTCTCTCCGCTCTATTTATTTGCGGCAGTAAGGACAAGCCTGATCTGATCCGCCAAAGGCTGACCGCAGCATGCCAATGCCAGCATTTGTGGCCCGGTGTGGCAACCAATTACCGGATTGACCGGAAACGTCCAGATAGTGGAATCCGTATGGCGGCTCTTGAGCACCTCCATGAGTTCGTCGGCACGGTCTGGTGCGTCGCAGTGGCCAATAAAGAACAGAAGCTTGCGATTTCCACATTTTTCTGTGGCATGATCGGCCAATGCCCGCAACGCCCGATTCGCTCCGCGCACCTTCTCCACCGATGTCAGGGCCCCAGCCTCGTTGATTCTCATCAAGGGACGAATATGGATCGCGTGGCTCAGGAGCGCCTGAGATTTCGTGATTCTGCCCCCGCGAAGTAAAAAGCTCATATCCTCTACAATAAAATAAACCCAAATATCGTGCCTCGCCTTTATCAGGCAGTCGGCGTTTTGTACCAATGTCATCCCCTGTCGTCGATTGGCGATGGCATACAGCAGCAGCATGGTTTGGGCAACTGTTGCGAGTAACGAGTCCACGCATACTGCCCTGCGCGAGGGAAAGGCCGTCTCCAGCGCAGACGCAGCGCCCAGCGCGTTTTGATAACTGCCGCTCATCCCCGAAGAAAAACCGACATAGAGCACATCGTGATCCCGCTGAAACGCTTGCTCGAACACCTCCCGATATGTGCTGGGCGGTACCTGCGCCGTCATGCTGGAAGCGCCTTCATGTAGCTGCCGGTAGTATTTGCAGGCATCCGCCGGGTGCATTACACCATTGTAAGCAAACGGTTTCCCCATCAGCGTCATTGGCATGGGTACAACGGTGATTTCCTCCTTGTCAAGCGCATTCCACGGGATATCCGCGGCCGTGTCGGTCACGATTTCGTACGAGCGATTCATAATGATTCCCTTCTTTCCTGTTCCCTGCACAGTGTAGCGAAACCTGATGAATGTGAGTAGAAGCAAAACAACGCAATTGTCAAAACGCGCTGACATATTGCGCTCAAACGTCAAACGGATTCAACAAATCCGATGGATTGTCAGGTATAGTCGTCATTTGACGCAGCGATGGATTCCAGCTATAATGCAGGTGAATGGACAAAACGATCGTATAGACCGTTGAAAAACATCGGAGGCAGCGATGGATGAGACGAAAGTCCAGATTGCCAACGGGCTTAAGCAACTGGTAAATCAGGGAAGGCCTTTTGAAAAACTGTCCATCCGGGATATCACATCGCTTGCGAACGTAAGGCGATCTACTTTTTATTACTATTTTCAAGATAAATATGACGCGCTGGCGTGGATATTCCACGATGAGGTCATTGACCCGACATACCCGCTGCTAAGCGCGGGTATGTTTGACGAAGCGCTGCGACTGTTGCTCCTGAATATTAAGTCGGAAGGGAAATTATACCGCAGCTTGATCGATCTGGAGGGGCAAAACAATCTCCGAGATATTATTGATAAAGAACTTTATGTTTGGGTGAATACCTTTGTTCAGGAGTATATCCTGCATCATGGAGGGCGACAGGCTCCCTCCATGGATCTGGTGTTCACCATTGATTTTTATGCGGGCAGTTCCACTGCCGCCGTACAGAACTGGATACGGAGCGACTATCGGCAACCCATCGATCAATTTGTTTCTTTTTACCGCTACCTGTGCAACCATACGTTGGAAGAAGCTCTGCGCGGTGAAGAATAAACAGATTCCCTTACGTGTTTCATCCATTTGACAAACTGCCTGTATTGTCAGTTATTTTGAACGAATCGACCTGATTGATTCTATACAGAATCAGAAGGGCTTTTTAAGATGGAGATGCGGTTGAAGGAAGGAGGGTGTTTGCAATGGATTTCTGGATGCTAATCGTATTGCTTACGCTGGTGATGCTGGTCTATCTTGACCCGACTATGAGCGTTGGAGCAACGCAAAAGTGCCTTACCATGAAAAATTTGATGAAATACAGCCTGCTGTTTTCGGTAGCGCTGCTGATCATTACCGGCGTAGGCATGGTGATTGGGGCAGCGATCAAGTATCTGACCGGATTATACGGAGTATCCTACCTGCTGCCGATTTTTGCTTTTCTTTTGATGGTTGTTCTGGGTTCCTATATGGTTATGCGTACGACGCGAAAAGAAGATTTTCAGGAGCGTCTGCTTTCGCCCATAACGGTGTGGGATTATATCCGGATTGCGTTTGCATGGTGTGTTCCCATCTTTCTTACTGGCATGTGCGTCGGGATAACGGTAAAAATGTCCATTCTTAGCTTCCTGATTACGTTTGCTCTCTCGTTTCTGATCTCGCTTGGCGGGCTTATGTATGGTAACCGCTTAGGTTATCGGTATATGAAACCTGGTTCGGCTTTGGCGGGAGTGATGCTGTTTGTACTGGCGATTTTCTATATTGCACCGTATGCGACACAGTTACAGATTCCTCAAATGTGAGCGCCGTTGCATGCGCGCAAGGCGCCCCCAAACCATTCCCCCGCCGAGGGCTTTCACAGTTTCCCTGTTATAACTCCCTATGCTGCGGCTTTCCCCAACGGATTTTCTTTTTCGAACATTGGCGGATTTCCCCCTGTTATGGATACCAATATTGGCTTTTCCGCCAGCGTGAGTCGCGATAAAAGCTATGCAAAGAAGCCCTGAAGGGAAAACAGAACAGGCGACACCTTCTGGTCGCATGGGCCATACGATAGCCCTGCTTTCTCCAGTCATGCGCGGCGTGATCACCATGACGCTTCCCGCCGGGCTTGGGCTATATGAGATTATTGGGAATATCTTTCAGTCCGTTCAGGACTGATTCATCGCAAAATTCATCCGGGCAAAGGAAGGCGATACCCGCAGGGGGAATCGCACGAATTGATGCAGTGATTGCTAAAATCTTCGACCTGCTCCCCAAAAAGACAGTCCACTTATAAAGCCCTTATATCGTTTACCCTCAAGGTTGGATAATCGCCATAGATCCATGCCGCCGGCATGGGGCGGAATCCTTCTTCTTTGTGCTGTATATACATGAGAATGGTGGACTTTTATAAACTCCTCCATATGCTGCCGCCCCGCTTTATGCTACAATAGAATACAGAAACGAATGAAAAGGGGCCATATGCCAATGATGAGGCGGTTTATACAGCCGTGGCAAACATGGTTTGCCAGGCGCAGTTTTCGCAGCAGATTGCTTTTATCCTTTCTGCTGTTTTCCATCCTGCCGGTATTGGTTCTCACCTTCTATTCCTATGGCCGTATTGCCACTGTGGTGCAGGATAATATCGATCAGTTAATTGATAACAACATGGCGATGATTTCCCGAAACCTCGATATCACGCTCTCCTCCTATTCGGATATCCTTACGCAGTTATACACCTCCGACGAAGTGGTATCCCTCGTAGACGACATTAGCAATGATAAGGACGTTGCGCTGCACCGTAACCAACTGCTGCGTACCCTGCGCGCGGCATGCTATTTCCGGCCGTACATCCAGGGCATCACTATCCTGCTGCCAAATGGCGGCACTGTGTTTTACGATAAGCTGACCGGCTCGGCTACCCACACCGCATGGCTGACGCTCTACCCCGTGGGCGAAACGGACATCCTGGCTTCCGTCAGCGCCGACAATCAAATGCATGTGCTGCCGACGGCTTTTGCCGCCTTTATCAACAGTGAGAGCGAGTATGTGTTCCATTTGGCCCATCGCATCATTGATTATCGCTATATTTATAAGCAATGCGGCGTGATCATCCTGAGCATCGATTCCGATCTGCTGATGGAAACCATTGATTATGATGCCGCCAACAGCAACGGTGAAAACATCCTGCTGGATGGCAACGGCGTTGTGCTCGCCTCGGCACACGGTGATCAGATCGGCAAAACGTATCAGGATGTGGAAGCAGAAAGCCTTGCCGTTGCGAAGCTTGAAATGGACGGCAATTTGCATTTGTACCGGTATACCAATGCCGAGTATGGCTGGCAGATTATCCGTGTGCTGGATCAAAGCGCAATGCGGGAAAGGATTCTCTCCCAGCAATCGTGGTTTTTAACCGCGCTGCTGGTCGCTTCCGGGGCGTTGCTGGCCGCCGTGATTATCTTTACGGGGCGCATGACCTCCTCCATACGCAGCATCGTACTTGCAATGGGCAATGCCGGCCGCGGCGATATGGATACGCGCCTTGCGCTGCCCGGCAACGCTCCCAACGAAATTCGATTGATCGCGAATGATTTTAACCGGATGATGGGCGAAATCGGGGATATGATGGTCGAGGTACGCCAGGCCAACGACAGGCAAAGGCAGGCGGAGTTAACCGCCGTGGAAGCGCAGCTCAACCCGCATTTTCTGTACAATACGCTGGATACCATCAACTGGATGGCGATCGACCGGGAACAGTACGAAATCAGCAACTGCATCAGCGCTTTGGGCGGCATCCTGCGCTACGCGATAGACCGCTCCAACCTGCGGGTAAAGGTGCGGGATGAGCTGAACTGGGTGGAAAAATACGTATTCCTGCAACGTACGCGCCTGAAAAACGAATTTACCTTCGCTGCAAATGTAGAGCCGCAAACGCTGGAATGCTGGGTTCACAAACTGCTGTTTCAGCCCTATATCGAAAATGCCATCATCCATGGTTTTGAGGGAGTGAAAGGGCCCTGCGCGCTTGGGCTTTCCATCACCATAGAGGCGGAAACCTTGCTGATTATCATCTCCGATAACGGTAAGGGGATGAACGAACAGGCGATACAAGATGCCTTTGGTACGCCGCCGGTCGTGCAGGAGGGCGAACGCACGCACATCGGCATCCGTAATGCGATGACGCGTCTGGATATGTACTATGGGGGTCGTGCCTCCGTGGTGGTGCATAGCAGTCCGGGCTGTGGCACAACCGTGACGCTTCGCGTACCGATTGATGGGGAAGGGGGAAATCCGCCATGCGCATTGTGATCGTAGAAGATGAAATCCTGATCCGGGAGGGGGTAGTGCGGCTTGCCGGGCGCGTCAACCCGGAGTATGTGTTTGTGGGTGAAGCCGACAATGGCATAGATGGATTAAAATTAATCCTCGCCCAGAAGCCGGATCTGGTAATCACCGATATCAGAATGCCGGACATGGATGGCTTGGAAATGCTCGCACGTATGCGGGAGCACGGGTACGTCTGCCATGCGATCGTGCTTACCGCCTACTCCGAGTTTTCATACGCCCAGCAGGCCGTACGGCTTGGGGTGATCGAGTATCTTCTCAAGCCGATTATCATGGAAGACTTTATTCGGGCGTTGGGGCAGGCGGAGCAGCTCACCAAACAGGCCGTAACGAGTGGCGTACGCCATCCCGACGTGCTGCACTCGCTGCGTGCTGTGTACCGTACAGCTTTGGATGGGGTGGGCTTGGATGACGATATGCGGGTTTACCTGCGCAGCGCCTACGGTATTGACGCGGATGGTTGTTTCTCCCTGGTGCTTTTATACCCGGGGGTGTCGATCAGTGATGCCGAGCGGAATGCAGCGCATGCGTTGAAGCGTCGGTTGTGCGATCTGTATGGGGATCGGGCAAGGCTCATCGAGCTGGAAGAGGAACGTGTGCTGGCGCTGATCAGCGCATCAGCCTGCGATGGGCTGGAACCCCTGCTGACAGAGGCGCTTAAAGATACGCACTTTGTGGTTGGCTATACGCAGTGCGCGGGTGTAAATACCCTAAGGGAGGCGGAACGCGCAGCGGCCGAACGGCTGGATACCGCCATTACCACTGGCAAGCGTTTTCAGGACATGCGCAGCTTGCCAGAGGATAGACATTACCAGGTGTTCGTATATCCCCTTGGAATTGAACACCGTGCGCGCGCGGCGCTCTGGGCGCTTGAGGTAGGAAGGCTGGAACGGGAATTTGACGCCTTTTTCGCGGCGGCGTTCTCCGCCGCGGAACCGCACCGACCTCATGAAATCAAAGAATGCTATGTGCGTTTATTGTGGGCGTTGCTCAGCGACGCTAAAGAGCGCGGCTACCCAAATGCGCGAGGGTTGGATTGCCAGGCGCTGCTGGAGCAGGTGATGGATGCGGTAACCCGGGAAGAGCTGTTTACCGCGCGGGATATGCTTTTGCAGGTAGTACGCGCGCCTGCGCCCGGCGCACAGGCACAACCGGGCGAGGTCGTCTCCCGCGCGCGGGCGATGATCCATGAATACTATACCTCGGGAATCACCTTGGAAGAAATATCCGAAAAGCTATGCATTACGCCGGAGTATCTTTCCCAGCAGTTCCATAAGGAAATCGGCATCAATTACAGCGCCTATATCCGCGCGCTGCGCATGGATAAGGCAAAGGAGCTTTTACGTACCACCGAGTTAAAGGTATACGAGGTCGCCAAACGTGTCGGCTATGCGGATTCCAAGTATTTTGCGCGGGTTTTCAAGGCGGAAACGGGTCGTATGCCCTGCGGGTATCGGTCGCGGCCTTAATTTCACCGATATGGCCAGGGTAATTCTGATCGCTATGGCCATTGCTCCTGCCAGTTGCGCAATACGAAAGGATGATCCATCGGGAGGATCTTTTCGGGCAGGATTATCCCCCATGCTTAGATATCCACACCCACACCCGGTTAAGTTTTCTCCACCTTTCCATGAAAGCTGACCTATTGTTTGCATTTACGATATTGTATGCTTAGTGCAAATGGAGGGCGCTGCCTTCCCAATATGAATAGGGGGAACTGAATCATGAAGAAACTCCTGGCGATCCTGATGTGCATCGTTATGATCAGCTGCGGCCTGAGCGCTGTCGCAGAAGGTAAAACAACTGTGAACCTTTGGTACTACTGGGAAAACCTGAACCACCAGGCGGAGCTGGATAAGATCATTCAGGGCTATAACAGCTCTCAGACCCAAGTGGAAGTCGTCGCTTCCTACATTCCGTTTGCGGATTTCAAAAAACAGCTGTCCATCGGCGCTGCCGCCGATATGCTGCCCGACATCGTGATTCTGGACAATCCGGATCATGCCGCATACGCCTCAATGGGCATTTTTGCGGATCTGACCGATCGCCTTGCCGGCTGGGACGGCCTCCAGTATTACTTCGACGGCCCGTTGAACTCCTGCAAGCTGGATGGCCGCATCTACGGCATCCCGTTTGGCAGCAACGATCTGGCACTGTTCTATAACGAGGATATGCTTGCCGCCGCCAATGTCGCCGTACCCACCACCTGGGACGAGCTTGTTGCCGCCGCCAAGGCGCTGACCACCGATAAGGTGTACGGTATTGCCATGTCCTGCCTGCAAAACGAAGAAGGCACCTTCAACTACCTGCCCTTCCAGTGGTCCACGGGCGAGGATAGCTACCACATCAACAGCGAGGGCGGCATCAAGGCGCTGAACCTTTACAAGACCCTGAGCGAAGACGGTTCCCTGCCCAAGGAAGCCATCAACTGGACGCAGGGCGACGTGATGAACCAGTTCATCTCCGGCAACCTGGCCATGATGGTGAACGGAACCTGGCAGGTGCCTACCATGCGTGAAACCGTGCCCGATCTGCATTGGAACGTCACCTACATCCCCAAGGACACGCAGTATGCCTCCGGTCTGGGCGGCGAGAACTTCGCCATCATCGCCAGCGGCCATGTGGACGAAGCGTTTGACTTCCTCATGTATGTGACCAACCCGGACCTGATCGCCACCTACATCGGCAACTTCGGTTACATCGCGTCCCGCAGCGACGTTGCCTCCCAGCAGTTTATCGGCGATGACGTGATGCAGCTGTTCATTTCGTCGATGCAGTACGCGCAGGCGCGCGGCCCGCAGCCGGAATGGCCCTCCATCTCCGATGCGCTCTCCACAGCCTTTAACAAGGTGATCACCGGCATCGCCACGCCGGAAGATGCCGCCGCCGAGGCGCAGGCCACCATCGACGGAATCCTGCAATAGCATTCGCACATAACCCCGAGGGGCGGCGGAGGTTTCGTCTCCGCCGCCCCTTATGAATCCACGAAGAGGGTGAAAGTCATGGGCGCTATCCGAAAACTCGTCCGCTCCGATCGCATTGCGTATCTGTTTGTCGCACCGGCATTACTTTACATGCTGCTGCTTGTTGGTTACCCGATCCTGTACAACATCGTGTTAAGCGTGCAAAATGTGACGGTTAAAAACATCAACTCGGGTGAGCATATCTTTGTCGGGCTGGATAACTATATCCGCCTGTTTCAGAATGGCATACTGTCGCAATCCACCGTTAATACGCTGGTATTCACGATCGCGTGCATTATCGTTCAATTTCTCCTTGGGCTTTTACTCGCCCTGTTTTTAAACCGTTACTTTACCGCCGCGAAATTCGTTCGCGGGATGATGATGATGCCCTGGATGATTCCCATGACGGTAACGGCGCTGATGTTTAAATTTATGTTCAGCACCAACGTGGGCATTATCAACCAAATGTTACTTGCGCTGGGGTTGATCGTATCCCCCATTGACTGGCTTACAAGCCCGGTCACCGCGATGATCGCTGTGATTACCGCCAACGTGTGGGTTGGGATTCCGTTTAATATGATTTTGCTGACCGTCGGCCTTACCACGATCCCCGCAGAACTATACGAAAGCGCGTCTATCGACGGTGCTAACGGCTGGAAGAGCTTTCGCCATATTACGCTGCCATTGTTGAAGCCTACGATAGAATCAGTGCTTGTGCTGGGCTTTATCTATACGTTCAAAGTGTTCGATCTGGTATTTGTAATGACCAACGGCGGGCCGGTGAACGCCACGCAATTACTGTCCACCTACTCCTACAAGCTTTCGTTTAGCCTGTTTAAATACAGCGACGGCGCCGCGGTCGCCAATGTGCTGTTTGTGATTTTGCTGATTGCAAGCCTGATTTATCTCAAATTTACGTATGCAGATGAGGAGGGGAAGTAATTGGATACCTGCTTCCCCATGAAACGCCGCAACAATCTTTTATTTAGCGTATTTGCCGTTATTCTGCTCATTCTGTTTTTGCTGCCGCTATACTGGACGCTGGTTACCTCGCTCAAAACCGAGCAGGAGATATTTCAAATTCCCCCGACGCTTTGGCCCACTACGCTTAATACCAAGTCCTACGCGGCGCAGCTGGAGATGGGCGATTTCAACATGTTTCAATCGTTCGGCAACAGCATGGTGATCGCGCTGAGTGCCATGGGCATCGCGGTATTGCTTTCGGTGCCCGCAGCCTATGCGGTTGGCCGCTATCGCTTCAAGGGCAAGAAGCTGATCGTGCTATGCTTTCTGGTCACGCAGATGCTGCCCGTATCGGTACTGCTCACGCCTATGTTCATTATTTTTAAAAACATGCAGCTGATCAGCAACTGGCTTTCGGTCATCCTGGCGGACGCAACCATCGGCATTCCGTTTTCCATCCTGATCCTGAAAAATTACTTCGCGTCCATTCCCAACGAGTTGGAGGATGCCGCGGAAATCGACGGCTGCAACCGCGTCAGCGCATTCTTTCGCATCTTTATCCCCATCACGATTCCGGGTATCGTGGTATGCGCGATATTCTCCTTCCTGTATGCATGGGGGGATCTCGCCTACGGCATGACTCTGATCCAGAAACAGCCGTTGCGGCCCATTACGGCCGGTATCTTCAACTTTTTGGGCCAATACGGTACCAAATGGAGTTACCTGACCGCGTTTGCGATCGTTACGATTATCCCCGTGGCGATTATCTTCCTGTGCATGCAAAAATATATCATTACAGGTTTGACCGCAGGTGCTGTAAAAGGTTGAAAACGGTCCCCCAAAATACGATTAATTTTATTAAGGAGAATGGTTATGGAGTTTTTCACAATTGAAAACGGAAGTTTACTCTGGCGCAACCATGGTGAAACGCTGCTGCTGACCCCGTGGGGCCAGAACAGCCTGCGCGTGCGCTCCGCCCTGATGCACGACGTGGAAGATACCCGGTTCGCGCTGCTGGAGCCGCCGGCTGTGCAGCCAACCATCCAAATCGAAGCTGCCAAAGCCAGCATAACAAACGGGAAATTGACGGCTATCCTGGATGTGGATGGCTGGTATAAAGTGGCGCGTATCACGTTTCAAAACCAGCGCGGGGAAACGCTGCTGCAGGAGGTTACCTGCGGCGGAGCGCTCAACGTTCGCGCGCGCCGGTTTAAGCCTGTTTTGGGCGGCGACCATCAAATCACCGTATCTTTTGAGGGCGATGAGCGCGAACGGCTCTATGGCATGGGGCAATACCAGCAGGAAACGATCAACGTCAAGCATTGCGCTTTTGAGCTGGCGCAGCGCAACTCCCAGGCCAGCGTGCCGTTTGTGCTCTCCAGCCTTGGGTACGGTTTTTTGTGGCACAACCCCGCGATTGGCGAGGCTCATTTCGGGGCAAACCGCAGCGAGTGGAAAGCATTCTCTACAAAGCAGATGGATTACTGGATCACAGCGGGCGATACGCCCGCGGAAATCAGCCTCGCCTACGCCAACGCCACCGGTTTTGTGCCGATGATGCCGGAATACGGCCTTGGCTTTTGGCAATGCAAGCTGCGCTACTGGAACCAGGAGCAGCTGCTGGCCGTCGCGCGGGAGTATAAACGGCGCGGATTGCCCATTGACGTGATCGTCTGCGATTTCTTCCATTGGCCCAAGATGGGCGATTATCGGTTTGACGAGCGCTTCTTCCCCGCCCCCAAAGCGATGGCCGCGGAGCTTAAGAGCATGGGCATCGAGTTGATGGTATCCGTATGGCCGCAGGTGTCGCTGGAAAGTGAGAATTACGAAGAACTTCGGCAGCAGGGTTTGCTGGTACGCAGCGAGTTGGGCGAACAGGTGGGGATGCGTTTTCAGGGAAACAGCATGTTTTATGATGCGACGAATCCCCGTGCGCGTGCCTACATATGGGATAAATGCAAGAAGAACTACTACGATAACGGCGTTCGGGTGTTCTGGCTGGATGAGTCGGAGCCGGAATACGGCACCTATGATTTTGAAAACTATCGTTATTATCTCGGTTCCAATGCGCAGATCGGCAACATCTACCCACAGCTGCATGCGCGCGGCTTTTACGAAGGCATGCGCGAAAGCGGCGAGGAGAACGTGGTGAGCCTGTTGCGCTGCGCGTGGGCAGGCAGCCAGCGCTATGGCGCGTTGGTATGGTCCGGGGATATCCAATCCAGCTGGTTGGATTTTCGCAGGCAATTATGCGCGGGTTTGAGCATGGGCGTTGCGGGAATCCCCTGGTGGACGACGGATATCGGCGGCTTCTATGGAGGGTTTCCGGATCAGGAGAGCTTCCGGGAACTGTTGGTGCGCTGGTTCCAATGGGGCGTGTTTTGCCCCGTGATGCGTTTGCACGGCGATCGCTTACCGCACCGGGAGGTGGTCGCGCCGGATGGCGAGCACATGCAGGACGAGGGTGCGGATAACGAAATCTGGAGCTACGGCGACAAAGTTTACGCCCTTCTGAAAAACTGCCTGAAGCTGCGTGAAAGCCTGCGGGATTATACGCGCCAAACCATGCGCGAGGCGCATGAAGAGGGTAAACCCGTGATGCGCCCCATGTTCTACGAGTTCCCCAAGGATGAAACCTGCGTGGAACTGAAGGATCAGTATTTCTATGGCGCACGCTACCTTGTGGCGCCCGTACTGGAACCGGGCATGAAAGCAAGGCGGGTGTACCTGCCTCAAGGGGCGCAATGGCGCGCGCTGGAGGGCGGGGAAACGCTCAACGGCGGGCAATGGATAGAGGTGCCTACGCCGCTTGAGCATATACCGGTGTTTGAGCGTATCGGGTAGGTTGTCTCCGCTATGTTTCCTGTAGGGCTAATTCGATTCTTAACCTGCTGTGTTCCTTAGCCCTGTGGATGCGTTTGGCTTCGGCATTCTTTTAAAAATTCTCCGCAAGAATTGGGTCTTGTGTATATCAATGGCTTTTCATATCCAGGTTGAACACCACGGCCTTTGGCCGCGTCATGGCTTCGATCGCATACTTCACGCCCTGCGTGCCCATGCCCGATGCCTTGACCCCGAGGAATGGGAAGTGATCGGGGCCGCGCTCCGTTTTGCTATTGATCTGCACGGTGCCCACCTCCAACTGACCCGCAACGAAGAACGCATCGTGGATGTTGTTGGTAAACACCGAGGATTGGAGGCCATATTCCGAGTGGTTGGCAATATCGATGGCATCCTGCATGTCTTTCACACGTAAAATCGGCAGCACGGGGCCAAAGGGTTCCTCCCATGCCAGCCGCATATCGGTGGTAACATGGTCGATCAGGGTAGGTTGGATGAGATCGCCGTTTCGGGTGCCGCCGGTTAAAACCGTTGCGCCTTTCGCGACCGCGTCGTCAATTAGCGACATCACAAAATCTGCGGCTTTGGTGTTGATCAGGGGCACGATTACCGCGTTGTCACGCGGATCGCCCACCTGAAGCTTTACAATACGGGACAACAGTCTGGGCACCAACTGATCGGCTACGTCGTCCTGCGCTAGGATGCGCTTGACCGCCGTACACCGCTGCCCGGAGTATGCATAGGCGCCGGAAATGATGTTGTCGGCCGTAAAATCCATATCCGCGTCGGGCAGGACGATGGCAGCGTCCTTACCGCCCAGTTCCAGCATCAGGGGCACCATGGCCGACAGTTTGGAAATATGCCTGCCCACCTCCGTGCTGCCTGTGAAATTGATGAAGTTTACCCCTGGGTGTGTCACAATATAATCGCCGATCTCACTGCCCCGGCCAGTGATGGTGTTGAGCACGCCACGGGGCAATCCGGCCTCCTGCATCACTCTGGCCAGATACAGCGCGCTGATGGAGCCTTGGGTGGCGGGCTTCAGCAGCACGGTATTGCCGCCGATCAGCGCCGGTGCAATCTTGGATACTGACAGGTTGATGGGGTAGTTGAATGGGGAAATCGCCAAAACGGTGCCAAGGGGCACGCGGCTGACGTAGGAAATCTTGTTTTTACTGCCGCCCGGGAAATTGTCGCCGCTGATGGCTTCGCCCGCGATGCCCTTGCCCGCATCCGCGGTGTAGCGCAGGAAATCCGCCGTGCGCTGAACCTCGTACACAGCCGATTTTTTATCCTTGGCGATTTCCATGGTCAGAACATGGCCGATCTCCTCCGCGTGTTCCTCCAGCAAATCCGCCGCCCGATAAAACACTTGGGCGCGTTCGTATATGGGCGCTTCGGCCCAGCTTTGCAGGGTCTCCTTGCTGTTGGCAACAGCGCGATCCACATCCTCCCGGGACATGGCGGGCACCCTACCCACCAGCGAGCCGTCCACCGGGGAGAGGATTTCAATATAAGCACCGGACGAGGGCTTTACCCATCCGCCGTCATAAAGGTTACAATACGTCTTGTCTGCTCCGCACAGGTTTTGAAACATCCTCATCACATACCTTTCGTTTACCAGCCATAAGTGTCAACCGTCTCAGCAATAGTATACCGCATTCCCCCGCATTCAAACCACAATTCGACAGCCAGCGGCCTTTTGAGGATGGCGGGTCGGGGCTGGCAAGACGCGTGCGTTGATACGGTTGCTGCTCACGGGTTTCTCGCCTTGTGGGGCAGCCTTTCCCCAATTGGCGGGCAGGCCGAAGTCATAGATGGCAGCAAGATGCAAGAAAACACCGCCGCAGCCATCCAGAGAATGCAGGCTTTGGCGGTATATTGTGGGATATAGCAAGATTTTGCCATGGCTTTGAACGGGGTAGAATTTGAGATCACGGGGCGGCTTTACCCTTACGCCTACCAGACGAAAAGGCCATGCCGGTCAGCTCTTTTCCAAAACGGGCATACTGTCGATCGGCGCGGCTACGGTTACCCGCTGCCCGCCCTCGTAAATCTCCCCGCTATCCATATGCCTCCATGCGGCACCTTTGGGCAAATAGAGTGAACGCTCGGTTACGCCGGGCTCCATAACGGGCGCGACAAGATAGCGATCACCATACATGTATTGGTCGCAAAGCGTTTGGCAGGCCTCGTCCTGTGGGAATTCGTAATACATCGCCCGTATCACAGGCTTACCCTGTTCGTGCGCTTCCCGCATCAGCTGGCGTGTATAATCCCGAAGCGTCTCGCGGAGCCTCAGGTATTTTACGAGAATCGGATAAACCTTGTCCCCAAAGCTCCAGACCTCATTGTCGCGGCCAGTAAAGAGCGCTTTGGTTCCATCCTGGTGAAACACGTCTTTATCCGGCTGACGATCGCCGTGCAGGCGCATCACGGGGCAGAAACAACCCCATTGGAACCAGCGAACCAGCAGTTCCCGGAATGCTTCGTCGTCCGGCCGCCCCCCGTGAAAACCGCCTATGTCCGTCGTCCACCACGGAATCCCTGCGATGCCCATACTAAGCCCGGCGCAGACCTGCTTGCGAAAATCCGCCCAGCTGCTCATAAT
>JAJFVI010000090.1 GCA_021371895.1 Eubacteriales bacterium
CGCGGCCACCCCTATAGTGCACCCCCGTATGGCGGTTTGTCAAGATATGCGTGGTTTACAAACGGAAGGAAAAAAGAGGGAACAAACAGTGTTCCTCGCTCGTCTGATTGGATAGGAGTCGGCTTTGTGGGAAGGAGGCGCACAGGTGAGCGAAACGCTGATACGTAAGGCCAAACACGGAGACGCGGACGCTTTTACCGCGCTTTGCGCGCCTTTGGAAAACATGGTCTACCGCCATTGCCTGCAGCTGCTTGGCAACCCCGCCGACGCGCAGGATGCCACACAGGAGGCCATGCTGCGCGCCTACCGCGCCATGGCAACGTTCCAGGGATTTAGCGGCGTCGCCACATGGCTATACCGCATCGCGCACAACGTGTGCCTGGATTTTTTGAAAAGCCCGCGCACCCGCCGGGAAAGCGCGTCGCTTGAGGCGCTTCAGCAAACAGGCTTCGATCCGGAAGATCCAAACCCCACCCCCGAGGACGCCTATCTCGCCCAAAGCGAACGGGAACGGCTGCAAAGCGCCGTCGCCCGCCTGCCGGACGAACAGCAGGCTCTGCTGTCGCTGCGCTACGGCGATGGGATGAGCTACGACGCCCTGGCCCAAACGCTGGGCCTGAACCCTGGCACCGTAAAAAGCAAGCTCAACCGCGCAAAGGAAAAGCTGAAAAAGCTGCTGCCCGAACCGAACGCCCGTTAAACAGACGGAACCATTTTCTCCGCCGCTCGTCTAACCTCATGAAAGGGGGTCAGCCCATGGAAAAGCATACCGAGAGCGACACACTGGACCGTGCGCTGACCGACCTGTACCGCTGCGAGGACATCCCCGAGGGCTGTCGTGCCGACTGGCGCGCGGCCGTGAAGCGAGAGGAGCGACAATCCATGCAAACACACCGTAAATCCAAACCCTTCCTGCGCGTCGCGCTGCCCCTGGCGGCGGCGCTGGTGTTGGTCATCGGCGCGCTGTCCGCAGGCAACCTGATTCCCACCATTGTTTCCAGTTCGCCCAGCCCCGTTCCCGCGCCGAAGACGCAAACCAGTTACGGCACGGGTGACTACGTTACCAACGCCGTCCTGTACGAAAACGATATGGCCGCCGCACCGGCCACAGGCTCCGAAAGTGCCAGAAACACCCTGTACTCATCCGCCGGCTCGACCGCGACTGATACGCTTTCGGAGGACATGGGCAGCGACGGGAGTGTGACGAGCAGCACGAAAATCGTGCGCACCGCCGACCTGACCATCGCCTCCACCGATTACGACGCGGATACGCAAGCCCTGACGAAGCTCACGGAGTCGCTCGGCGGGTACGTAGCCAGCATAAGCCTCAACGGCGAAGCCTCCGAGCGCAAGGATCGCGTAGCCTACTACAGCCTCCGCATCCCCAGCGACCAGCTGGACGCGTTCCTGAACGGTCTGGGTTCCATCGGCCGCATCACCGGGCGTTACGAGACCGCCACGGATATGACCACCCAATACAGCGACTCGCAAATGCGGCTGACCACGCAACAGGATAAAATGAAGCGCCTGCGGGAACTGATCGTGCAAGCCGCGGACGTGAGCGATCTATTGGAGATCGAAAACGAGATCGCCAATACCCAATACCAGATCGACAGCCTGGAGAGCTCGCTGCTTACCATCGACCGGGACGTGGACAATAGCCAGGTGAGCGTATCCATACAGGAGCAAAGCTCCGGCGATACCGCCCAAACCGTCGAATTGACCCTGTGGCAGCGGTTGCAGAGTGGCTTTGCGGCTTCCATTGAGGGGCTTGGGCGGTTCACCCAGAACTTGCTGGTGTTCCTGGCCATGCTGCTGCCCGTGCTCGTCCCCATCGCGCTCATCCTGCTGGTTGTAAAACTCGCGCTGCGCGCTCGCCGCCGCGCTCGCAGAAAAGTGCTGCAAAGCTCCAGTGAACCACCCGCGACTGCCGAAGATGATGCCGCAAAGGAGAACCAATCCCACAACTGACCCCATATGCCTGCCTCGTAAAACGTTACCTCTTCTCCTCCCAACAGTCGAACACTGATTCACCCATCGTTTTCCCGGACATATTCAGCATGATAAACAAAGGAGTGATTTACCATGAAGAAACTTTTAATGCTCGTTCTGGTATCCGCCATGGTCCTTGGCTTGAGTGTTGCTCCCGCGCTGGCTGACGGCGTACAGACCGTAACCGCGCAGGGCACCGCCATCGTAACTGTTACACCCGACCAGGCCTCCTTCACCGCCGGCGTCACCACACAGGATAAGACGGTCGCCGCCGCGCAAAGCGCCAATTCCACAGCCATGCAGGCCGTACTGACGGCCTTGAAAGCACAGGGTGTGGCCGAGGAAGATTTACAGACCGCCTACTATAACATCTCTCCCGTGTACGATTATTCCGGCAACAGCTCTGATCAGACTGTGACTGGCTATAGCGTATCCAACTCCGTCACTGTCACCGTGCACGACCTGAGCCTCCTGCCCGCTCTACTGGACGCGGCTGCGGCAGCCGGCGGCAACGAAACCTACGGCGTGGATTTTTCCAGCACCCAATATGCTAAGGCATACGACCAGGCGCTTGCCGCCGCCGTGCAGGATGCGCTGCGCAAGGCTGCTCTGATGGCGCAGGCGCTGAACCGCACTACCGGCGCGGTGATCTCGCTAACGGAAACGAACGATACCAGCTATTCCTATACCAGCGGTAAGGGCATGATGTACGACAGCGCCTCCTCCTCGACACCTATCCAAAGCGGGACATTGAGCGTGAGTGCGAACGTGACCATCGTGGTCGCCCTG